>NZ_JBSFWB010000020.1:0-192615 GCF_053592635.1 Streptomyces sp. NPDC002623
GCCGAGGAGGTCGTCACCCGGATCGCCGACGAACTCCGCAGCCAGGGACGCAAGACCAACCGGCTCACCGTCAGCCACGCCTTCCACTCCCC
This sequence comes from Streptomyces sp. NPDC002623, assembly GCF_053592635.1. NCBI lineage: Bacteria > Bacillati > Actinomycetota > Actinomycetes > Kitasatosporales > Streptomycetaceae > Streptomyces > Streptomyces sp. NPDC002623. The sequence continues at coordinate 93 of NZ_JBSFWB010000020.1, forward strand.
CCTCATGGACCCCGTGCTGGAGGAGTTCAGCGCGGTGGTGGGGGCGGTGGAGCTGGCGGAGCCGGTGATCGCGATGGCGGCGGGCAACGAGGAGGTGTGTTCGGCCGGGTACTGGGTCGATCACATCCGTCGGCCGGTGCGGTTCGCCGACCATGTCGTACGGCTCCGTGAACTGGGCGCGACGAGGTTCCTGGAGATCGGCCCCGACGGCGTGCTCAGCGCCATGGGCCCGCAGAGCGTGGACGCGACGTTCACCGCACTGCAACGCCGCGACCAGCCCCAGGCCCGAACCGCCCTCACCGCGCTCGCCCAGCTCCACACCCACGGCCACACCGTCGACTGGAAGCAGCTGTTCACGGACGCCGGGGCGGCCCTGGTGGACCTGCCCACCTACCCCTTCCAGCACCAGCACTACTGGCTGGAGGAGGCGTCGGCCGGTGGTGTCGTCTCGGCGGGGCAGGCGGCCGCGAGCCATCCGATGCTGGACGCGGTGGTGCGGGTGGCCGGCGCCGACGAGGTGGTGTTCACCGGCAGGCTCTCCGCGCGCACGCACGCCTGGATCGCCGAGCACGAGCTGGGCGGCCGGGCGCTGGTGCCCGGGACCGCGCTGATCGACATGGCGATCTGGGCCGGCGACGAGGCGGGCTGCGCCGGCGTGGACGAGATGGTGGTGACCGCGCCGCTCGTCATCCCCGGGACGGGCGGGGTGCGGGTCCAGGTCGTGGTGAAGGAGCCGCAGGACAGCGGGCACCGGCCGTTCGCGATCCACTCCTGCGGTGAGACCGATCAGGAGTGGACCTGCCACGCCACCGGTCTGCTCGCCGCCTCGGCGCCCGAGCCGCGCTTCGAGCTGAGCGAATGGCCGCCGGCGGGCGCCGAGCCGATGCGGACGGAAGGGTTCTACGACCGGCTCGCGGAACACGGCTACGTCTACGGCCCGGTGTTCCGCGGGCTGCACACGCTGTGGCGCCGTGACAGCGCCGCCGGCACCGAGTTCTTCGCCGAGGTCGCGCTGCCGGAGCACACCGACACGGCGCGGTTCGGCATCCATCCCGCCCTGTTCGACGCGGCCATCCACCCTCGGGTCGTCGCCGCGATCGCCGACGCGGGCGATGACTTCACGCTCCAGCTCCCGTTCGTGTGGAACGGCATCAGCCTCTACGCCACCGGGGCGACCGCGCTGCGGGTGCGGCTGGTCGTCGAAGGCGAGACCGAGGGCAGGACCTCCTGCCAGGTGCAGCTCGCCGACGCGTCGGGACAGCCGGTCGCCGAGGTGCGGTCGGTGGAGGCCCGCCCGGTGTCGGCCGCGCTGCCGGCCGCGCGGAACGAGACGGCCGGCTCGCTGCTCGGCGTGGACTGGGTCCCGGCCGAGCTGAGCCCGACCGAGCCGACCGGGCGCTGGGCTCTGCTCGGCGGCCCCGGCCGGGACGTCGACGCGACGCTGTCCCTCGACCGTTGCGCGACGCTGTCGGAGGCGGCCGGAGCCGATGTGCTGGTCGTCCGCTACGCCGGACGGCCGGACGGCGAGGTCGTCGTGTCCGTGCACGACACGGCCGTCGAGGCGCTGGACCTGGTGCGGGAGTGGCTGACCGACGACCGTTTCCTGGCCGGCCGCCTCCTGGTGCTGACCCGAGGCGCGGTGGCGACCGGTCAGGACGACGCCACCGCACCCGACCTGGTGGGCGCCGCGGTGTGGGGTCTGCTGCGGTCCGCGCAGTCGGAGCATCCCGAGCGGATCGTGCTGGCCGACGTCGACGACGACCCCGCCTCGCTCGTGATCCTCCCCGCCGTGCTGGCGGCCGGCCACGACCAGGTCGCGGTCCGCGCCGGCACGGTGAGCGTGCCACGGCTGGCTCCGCAGCCCGCGACGGACGCCGCCGGGCCGAAGACGCAGCCGCAGGGCACGGTCCTCGTCACCGGCGGCACCGGCGCGCTGGGCGGCCTCTTCGCCCGGCACCTGGTCACCGACCACGGCGTCACCCACCTGCTCCTGACCAGCCGACGCGGCCCCGACGCCCCCGGAGCCGGCGCACTCGCCGACGAGCTCACCGCCCTCGGCGCCACCGTCCGGATCGTTGCATGCGACGCGGCCGACCGCTCGGCCCTGGCCGCCGTGCTCGACTCGATCCCCGCGGCACACCCGCTCACCGGCGTCGTGCACACCGCCGGCGTCATCGACGACGGCGTCGTCACCGCGCTCACCCCCGACCGCATGACGTCCGTGCTCCGCCCCAAGGTGGACGCCGCCTGGCATCTGCACGAACTCACCCGCGATCGGCCGCTCACCCTGTTCGTGCTGTTCTCCTCGCTCGCCGGCACGCTGGGCAACGCGGGACAGGCCAACTACTCGGCGGCCAACTGCTTCCTCGACGCACTCGCGCGGTACCGCCGCGCCCACGACCTCCCCGCCGTCTCGCTCGGCTGGGGTCTGTGGGCCGCGGAAGGCGGCCTGCAGACCGGGGTCGCCGCCGACGACCGGCTGCGCCACACCGGCATGCGGCCCCTCTCCCCGGCGGCCGGGACCGCGCTGTTCGATCGCGCGCTGGCGGCGGACCGGCCGGTGAGCCTGCCGGTGCGGCTCGACACGCGCACGCTGCGGGGCGGGGCGGCCTCCGTCCCGCCCATGCTGCGCGGCCTAGTCGGCGGCCCGGCCCGCCGGGTGGTCCGGCGGGGCGCGGGCGACCAGCGGTCCCTCGCCGACCGGCTGGCCGTGCTGCCCGAGCACGAGCGGCAGGAGCAGATCGCCGACCTGGTGCGGTCCGAGGTGGCCGCGGTGCTCCAGTTCGGCGCGGGCGAACGGGTCGGCGAGACCGTGCCGTTCCGCGAGCTGGGCTTCGACTCCCTGACCGCGGTCGAACTGCGCAACCGGCTGTCCACGGCCAGCGGCCTGCGACTGTCGCCCAGCGTGGTCTTCGACTATCCGACGACCTCGGCGCTCGCCCGGTACCTGCTCGCCGAGCTGAGCGGCGACCTGCGGGCACCGGCGGCGGCCGTCGCCGCGGCCGTCCCGGGTTCCGGCGGCGAGAACGAGCCCATCGCGATCGTCGGGATGGCGTGCCGCTTCCCCGGCGGGGCCACCACCCCCGAGGAACTGTGGCGGCTGGTCGCCGACGAGGTGGACGCGATGTCGGACATGCCGGCCGACCGCGGCTGGGACATCGAGCGGCTCTGGGACCCGGACCCCGACAAACCGGGCACGTTCTATCCCCGGGTCGGCGGATTCGTCTACGACGCGGCCGAGTTCGACGCGGGCTTCTTCGGCATCTCGCCGCGCGAGGCGCTGGCCATGGACCCGCAGCAGCGGCTCCTCCTGGAGACCTCGTGGGAGGCGCTGGAGAGCGGCGAGATCGACCCGCTGTCGCTGCGCGGCAGCGACACGGGCGTCTACACCGGGTTGACCGCGCAGGAGTACGGGGCGGGCGCCGACGCGGCCGAGTCGGGCGCCGAGGGCTATCTGCTGACCGGCTCCACGACGTCCTTCGGTTCCGGCCGGATCTCCTACGCCCTCGGGCTGGAGGGCCCGACCATGTCCATCGACACGGCCTGCTCGTCGGTGCTGGTGTCGGTGCACCTCGCCGCCAACGCGCTGCGCAGCGGCGAGTGCGGCCTGGCGCTCGCGGGCGGCGCGACGGTGATGGCGCAGCCCATCGGGTTCGTCGAGTTCTCCCGGCAGCGCACGCTGTCGCCCGACGGCCGGTCCAAGGCGTTCGCCGAGTCCGCGGACGGCACCGGCTGGTCGGAGGGCGTGGGCCTGTTCGTCCTGGAACGGCTCTCCGACGCCCGGCGCAACGGGCATCCGGTGCTCGCGGTCATCCGGGGCAGCGCGGTGAACTCCGACGGCGCGTCCAACGGCCTGACCGCGCCCAACGGCCCCTCGCAGCAGCGGGTGATCCGGCAGGCGCTGGCCAACGCCGGCGTGGCGCCCGCCGAGGTGGACCTCCTGGAGGCGCACGGCACCGGCACCCGGCTCGGCGACCCCATCGAGGCCGAGGCGCTGATGGCGACCTACGGCCGGGACCGGGCGGCGGACCGTCCGATCTGGCTGGGATCGGTGAAGTCGAACATCGGGCACACCCAGCACGCCGCCGGGGCCGGCGGGCTGATCAAGGCGGTCATGGCCATGCGGCACGGCCTGATGCCGAAGACCCTGCACATCGACGAGCCGACGTCCGCGGTGGACTGGTCGTCGGGCGCGGTGCAGCTGCTGACCGAGTCCCGCCCGTGGCCGGAGCTGGACCGGCCGCGCCGGGCCGCGGTCTCCGCCTTCGGGATGAGCGGCACCAACGCGCACATCATCCTGGAACAGGCGCCCGAGGAGCCGGTCCGGGCTCCGGCGCGGGCCGAGACGCCCCTGCCGGTGGCGCCGTGGGCGCTGTCCGCCAAGTCGCCGCGGGCGCTGCGCGCCCAGGCCGCCGGTCTGCTGTCCCTGCTGGACTCCGCCGGCGCGCCGGACCCGCTCGACATCGGGCTCTCGCTGGCGACCCGCTCGGTGTTCGACCACCGCGCCGTGCTCGTCACCGGGGGCGGCGAGGAAGCGCTGGCCGGCCTGCGGGCGATCGCCGAGGGCGACGCGCCCCTCGCCGGGGACGGCCGGACCGCGTTCCTGTTCACCGGCCGGCCCGCCGACCGCCCGGAACGCGCCTTGTACGAGACGTTCCCGGCCTATGCCGAAGCCTTCGACCGGACCCTGTCCGGGCTCGGGCTCGACGGCCCGGGGGACGACGCGATCCTGTTCGCCGCCGAGGTGGCGCTGTTCCGCCTGCTGGAGTCCTGGGGCGTCACGTTCGGCTGCGTGGCCGGCGCCGGGGTCGGCGAACTGGCCGCCGCGTTCGTCGCCGGGGCGCTCCCGGCGGACGCCGCCGGCCGGCTCCTGTCGTCCGGGGACCGGGCCGCGGTGACGCTCGCCGAACCGCGGTTCCCGGTGGTGTCGCTGCGGACCGGCCGGCCGACGACCGTCGACGACCCGCTGGGCCTGGACGGCTCCGAGGGCGTCGCCGCCGCCGAGCGGTGGATGGCCGAACAGCGCATGACCCGGTTCGCGGAGTCGGGTCCCGGGCGGCTGCTCGAAGGGTCGGTGCTGCTCCAGGACGGCCGGCCGTCGGTGCGCCGGCTGTTCGAGGCCGTGGGCGAACTGTTCGTCGCCGGTGCGGCGGTCGACTGGACGACCGTGTTCGCCGGCACCGGGGCCCGCCGCACGTGCCTGCCCACCTACCCGTTCCAGCGCGAGCGGTACTGGTCGGTCGAGTCCGGCGAGATCGCGGGCCTCGACGTCGACTCCGCGCAGCACGCCCTGCTCGGCACGGCCGTAGAGGTCGCGGGCCGGGACGAGCTGGTGTTCACCAGCCTGCTGTCCCTCACCACCCATCCCTGGCTGGCCGATCACCTCGTCGCCGACCTGCCCGTGCTGCCCGGTTCGGCCCTGGTGGACCTGGCGATCCGGGCCGGCGACGCGACCGACTGCCCCGAGCTGGCCGCACTCACGGTCACCGAGCCGCTCGTGCTGCCCGAGCAGGGCGGCGTGCAGGTGCAGGTCGTCACCGGCGCCCCGGGCGAGGCCGGACGGCGGACGGTGGGCGTCTACAGCCGGCCCGCCGACGGCCCGGCCGGCGACGGCGCCGCCCGGGACCGGACCTGGACCTGCCATGCCACCGGCGTCCTCGCCCCCGCCGCCGACCGGCCGCAGACCGAGCCGGCCGCCTGGCCGCCGGCCAAGGCCACGGCGGTGGACTGGGCGTACGAGGACCTCGCCGACGCGGGCCACCGCTACGGCGCGGTGTTCCAGGGCCTGGAGTCCGTGTCGCGCCGCGGGGACGAGCTGTTCGCCGAGGTCCGGCTGCCCGAACGGGCCCTCGCCGACCTCGGCGGGTTCGGCGTCCACCCCGCCCTGCTGGAGGCCGCCGTCCAGCCCCTGCTGCTCGGCGACGCACAGATCGACGGTGCGCAGAGCGGTCCGCAGAGCGCGTCGGACGGCACGACCCGGCTGCCGCTCGCCTGGGAGGGCGTCGTCCTGCACGCCACCGAGGCAACGGCCCTGCGCGTGCACCTGGCCCCCGCCGGAGCGGACGCGTTCCGTCTGGCGGCGGTCGACGAGGCCGGACTGCCGGTGCTGACGGCCGAGTCGGTACGCCTGACTCCCGTCGCCCTGACGCCGAGGGAAGACGCGGCGCCGACGCCGTCCGGCACGGCCTCGCTGTTCGAACTGCGCTGGACCACGGTCGAGACGACGGACGACGACGAGCCGGACACCCTGCTCGCCCTGCTGGGCGACGGCACCGGCGACACCATCGGTGACGGCTCCCTCGACGGCTTCGGCGACCTGACCGCGGTGGCGCCGCTGAGGTTCGCCGACGTCAAGGAGGCGGCGGCCGCCTACACCCCGTGGGACGCCCTGCTGATCCAGCCGTCCCGGCCGGACCCGGCCGGTGACCAGGTCGCCGCGGTGCACCGGGCCGTGGAACGCGCGCTCGGCGTGGCGCAGTCCTGGCTGACCCAGGAGGACCTGCCCGACAACCGCCTGGTCGTGGTGACCCGGGGAGCGATGGCCGTCGAGGCGCAGGACGACATCCGGGACCCGGCCGGGGCCGCCGTCTGGGGCCTGCTGCGGTCGGCCCAGGCCGAGCACCCCGACCGGATCGTGCTGGTCGACCTGGACGACGACCCGGCCTCCACCGAGCTGCTGTTCGCGGCGGCCCTCGGGGGCGAGCCCCAACTGGCCGTCCGTGCCGGCCGGTTGCTCGCGCCGAGGCTCGTGCCGTCGACCGCGCAGGGCACTTCGCCGGCGCCGTCCCCTGCGCCGGAGGCCGGCGGGACCGTGCTGGTCACCGGCGCGGACGGGCCGCTGGGCGCGCTGTTCGCCCGGCACCTGGTCACCGCGCACGGCGTGCGGCGCCTGCTGCTCGCCGACCCGCACGGGCGGCCGGACTCGTCCGCCGGGCGGCTGCGCGACGACCTGGCCGCGCTCGGCGCGACGGCCACAGTCGCGGTGTGCGACCTGGCCGACCGGGAGGCCGTGCGCGGGATGCTCGCGGGCATCCCCGCCGAGCATCCGCTGACCGGGATCGTGCACACCGAGAACGTCCTGGACGACGGGGTGTTCACCGCGCTCACCGCGGAGCGCGTCGCGCAGGTGCTGCGGCCCAAGGTGGACGGGGCGTGGCATCTGCACGAGCTGACCGTGGACGCGCCGCCCGCACTGTTCGTGCTGTTCTCCTCGGTGGTCGGCGTCCTCGGCAGCCCGGGGCAGGCCAACTTCGCCTCGGCGAACGCGTATCTGGACGCGCTGGCCACCCATCGCCGGGCCGGTGGACTGCCCGCGGTGTCGCTGGCCTGGGGCCGGATGGTCGCCGGCGGACAGTCCGGGCTGCGGGTGATCGCCGAGGACGAGGCGTGCGAGCTGTTCGACGCCGCGCTCGCCACCGGGCACGCCGTGGTCGCGCCGGCCCCGCTCGATCTCGCCGCGCTGCAACGCGACACCGCGCAGATCCCGGCGGTGCTGCGCGGGCTGGTGCCGCGCGGGGTGCGCCGGAAGGCGAGCGCCGACCTGCCGGCCGACCGCTTCGCGGACCTGACCAGGACCGAGGTCGAGGCATATCTGCGGGACCTGGTGCGCGCCGAGGCGGCCGGGGTGCTCGGCCACGCGACCCCGGAGAACCTGCGCTGGGAGGTGTCGTTCCGGGACTCCGGATTCGACTCCCTGTCCGCCGTGCAGTTCCGCAACCGGCTGGCCGAGCAGACCGGTCTGTCGCTGCCGACCACGCTGGTCTTCGACTACGCCTCTCCCGGCGTGCTGGTGGACCACCTGCTCGAACGGCTCGCCACCGCCGACGGGGTCAGCCGCCGCTCCGCACTGGCCGAGCTGGACAAGCTGGAGGCCGTCCTGATGGCCGTCCCGGTCGACGTCGGACCGGCGGACGACACGGGGTTCGGGCAGTCCGAGATCGCCGACCGGCTGACCGCCATCCTCACCCGCTGGAACAAGGCATGGACCGACGCGCGGCCCGACGCGCTCCACGGCCCCGGCGAGAGCACCGACCTGGCCGACGCGACCGAGAACGAGGTCCTCGACTTCATCGACAGGGAACTGGGCCGCTCCTCCTCCGCACACCCGAACCGCTGAACACCAGGAGACATGGTGAACGCACCGACCCGATACGCCGAAGCCCTACTGACCGGAATGCTCGGCACCTTCGGCCTGGACATCGAGTACGTCCGGGCGGAGAAGAACAGCCTGTACTACCTGGACGACACCGGTGCGGAGGTGCCGGTGCTCGACCTGATCGGCGGCTGGGGCTCGCTGATGCTCGGGCACAACCACCCGGAGATCGTGGCCTACGCGAAGGAACTGCTGGACGCGGGCTGGCCGGTGCACTCGCAGCACTCCGCGCACCCGGTCGCCGACCAGGTCGGCGCGGTGCTGAACGGGGTGCTCGGCCGGGAGTTCCCCGGCGCCGAGCCGTACGCCATCACCTTCGCCAACAGCGGCGCGGAGGCGGTCGAGGCGGCGGTCAAGCACTGCGAGTTCGACCGTGTGCTGCGGATGAAGGCCCTGTTCGAAGAGATCGAGTGGAACGTCGACGTCGCGCTGCGGGCGGTCGGCGAGGGGACCGCGGCGCTGCCGGACGACGTCTCCCTGCTGCCCGGCGAGGTGTCCGCGCCGACGAACGCCGAGGAGTTCGGGGCGCTGCTCGGCGCGGTGGCCGCGCACAACATGGCGCGGGCGGGCACCGGCCCGGTGTTCTTCGCGCTGGAGCGGGCCTTCCACGGAAAGCTCGTCGGCAGCCTCCAGTTCACCTTCAACCCGCTCTTCCGGGCGGCCTTCGCCTCGCTCGGGCAGCCGGTGAGATTCGTGCCGCCGAACGACGCCGCGGCGTTCGAGAACGCGGTCGCCGAGCAGCGGGTCAGCGTGCTCGACGTCCAGGTCCTGGACGGCCGGGTCACGCTCGTCGAACGGGACTTCCCGGTGATCGCCGGACTGATCGTCGAGCCGATCCAGGGCGAGGGCGGGATCCACGAGCTGACCGCCGAGTATGCCGCCCGCGTCAGGGAGATCTGCGCCGAGGTCGAGTGCCCGGTCGTCGTCGACGAGATCCAGAGCGGCATGGGGCGCACCGGGAAGTTCTTCGCCAGCTCCCATATCGGGCTGCTCGCCGACTACTTCGTGCTGGGCAAGTCGCTCGGCGGCGGCATCGGCAAGACCTCCGCCCTGCTCGTCCGGCAGTCGCGCTACCGCCCCGAGTTCGAGCTGGTGCACAGCTCGACCTTCGCCAAGGACGGCTTCTCCACGGCCATCGCCCTGCGCACGCTCGAACTCCTCGAGGCCCACGACGGCGCCGCCTACGAGCGTGCCGCCGAACGCGGCGAGCGCATCCTGGGCATGCTGCGCGAACTGGCCGCCGCATTCCCCGACGTGGTGGCCGACGTCCGCGGCAAGGGCCTGCTCATCGGGCTGGAGTTCGCCGACCAGAGCCAGGCCTCGTCCCCGGTCATCCGGGAGAAGGCGCTGGCCGGCCTGCTCGTCTTCCAGCTGGGCAGCTATCTCCAGGCCGCGCACCAGATCCGCACCGGCCCGACCGCGAGCGTGCCGAACATGCTGCGGATCGAGCCGTCGATCTACATCAGCGACGAGCAGATCGAGCAGCTGCGGGGCGGTCTCACCGAGGTCTGCACGATCCTGCGCCACCAGGACGCGCTGCCGTTGGTCCAGGTGCTGACCGGGGCCGCGGAGGACGCTCCGCGCGCGGACATCAGGGACTTCCGGCCGGCCGCGGCCGAGGAGAGCGCCCCGGCCGAGCCGGCTGCCGCGAAGGTCGGGTTCGTCGGCTACCCGCTGACCCCGGACATGCTGCGGGAGTTCGACCCGTCGCTCGCCGACCTGGACGACGAGCGCCTGTTCGCCTACGCCCGGCGGTCCGAACTGCTCAAGGACCTGCCGGCGTTCGCGCCGGTCCGGTTCGACTCGCCGCAGGGGACGTCGGTGGACCTCACCGTCTACCCGCTGCTGGTGACCCAGGCGCAGCTGCGCGAGTACCAGGTCTCCGGGCAGACCTTCCTGATCGGCCTGGACCTCGACCGCCGGGTGCGCGCGGCGAAGGCCGACGGCTGCGAAACCGTCGGCCTCGGGTTCGGACTCGGCGCGGTGAGCGGACACGGCAGCGCGCTGCGGGTTCCCGGGATCACGGTGACCGCGGGCGGCGCGCTCACCGTCGGCTCGGCCCTGGCCGCCGTCCGGCCCGCCGCGGCCGAGCGGTTCGGCGGGCTCGACGGGACGACGGTGGCGGTCGTCGGCGGCGGCGGGCACCTCGGATCGGCCCTCGGCGCGATCAGCGCGCTGGAGGCCGCCAAGATCGTGCTGGTGGGCAGCGGCCGGTCGGGTTCGGCCGAGCGGCTGCGGGCCGCGGAGCGCCGGATCTACCAGGAGGCGTGGGAGCGGATCGTGGCCGGCGGTGCGCTGACCGGCATCCCGGCGGCGCTGTCCGTCGAGCCGCTGATCATCCGGTGGCTGTCCGAAGGGCGGGGCGGCGACGAGCCGAGCGGTGCGCAGATCGCCGCCTATCTCGACGACGCCTACGACCTGAACCCGTTCGTCGTGGTGACCGACGATCTTTTGTCGGTGCGGAATGCTCAGGTGGTGTTCTCGGCCCATTCGAGTCCGGTTTCCGTACTCGACGAAAAACATCTCGGAGACGGTGCCGTGATTGCCGACCTGTCCTTTTTCGGGACCGGTTCGGATGCTTCTTCGGTGGCTTCTCGTGGCGATCTACGCTACGTGCGGGGTGGTATACTTTCTGCGTCCAACCGCGGTATTCTGCCGCGTGGCCTCGGTGCCTCACAGGGTGCGGGTGAATTGTTGGCTGGGGTGGCGGAAGCAGTCACTCTCGGGTTGTCCGGCAAGAGTGGATCGATGGGCAACGGCCTCATTACCCGTGAACGGGTACACGCCATTGTCGACCTCGCGAAGCAGCACGGATTCGAGACAATTTCCACCTGATTTCCGCCAAACGCCAGTTTGCCGGCCATCGGCCGATGGTCCGGCCTGATCAATAGAGGGTAAGTGGAATGTCAGAGTCAGCAGATTCCGAGTCGAGGGTGGCGGCGAAAGGTGCGCCCGACCCCCACTACGCCAACCGCTGGTTGATCCTGGCGGTCATCGGCGTCGCGCAGTTAACGATCTTCCTGGACACGACGGTCGTCAACATCGCGCTGCCGTCTGCACAGGCGGATCTCGGGTTCGGCGACGGCGACCGGCAGTGGGTCGTCACCGCCTATGCGCTGGCCTTCGGCAGCTTGCTGCTGCTGGGCGGCAGGATCGTCGACCTCATCGGCGCCAAGCGATCGCTGATGATCTCGATCGTCGGGTTCGGCGCCATGTCGGTACTGGCCGGCGCGGCCAACGGCTTCGCCATGCTTATCACGGCCCGCGCACTCCAGGGCGGGTTCGCCGCGCTCGTCGCACCGGCGGCGCTGTCGTTTCTGCTGACCGTGTTCAAGGATCCGAAGGAGCGGGTCAAGGCCTTCGGCGTCTACGGCGCGCTGGGCAGCGGCGGCCTCGCGCTCGGTCTGGTCCTCGGCGGCGCGCTGACCGACTGGCTGGACTGGCGCTGGTGCCTGTACGTCAACGTGATCTTCACGGCCGCCGTGTTCGTCGGCGCGCTGCTCACGATGCACAACCGGCAGGCCGAACACCGCGCGGAGCGGCTCGACCTGCCCGGCACGGTGACGGCCTCGGTCGGCCTGTTCTGCCTGGCCTACGGTCTCTCCAACGCCGACGACGGCGACTGGGGCAAGACCGACGTCTGGGGCTTCCTCGTCGCCAGCGCCGTCCTGCTGGTCGCGTTCGTGCTGTTCGAGCTCCGCTCGCGGACGCCGCTGCTGCCCATCCGGATCGTGCTGCACCGCAACCGGGGCAGCGCCTACCTGGCGATGTTCCTGCTGGGCATCGGGCTGTTCGTGCAGTTCCTGTTCCTCACCTACTACCTCCAGCTGATCCTGGAGTTCTCCGCGATCGAGAGCGGCCTGGCCTTCCTGCCGATGATCGTCGGCATCGGCATCGGCGCGACCACCATCCCGCCGGTGCTGGAGCCGAAGCTCGGGACCCGTGTGCTGATCCCGGCCGGTCTCGTCCTGGCCGCGGTGGGCTCGTTCTGGCTCAGCCGGCTCACCGTCGACAGCTCCTACCTCGCCGGTGTGATGGTCCCGTCCCTCATCGCCGGCGTCGGCTTCGGCCTCGTCGTCTCGCTGGGCGCCGCAGTGGCCACCGTCGGGGTCGAGCCGCAGGACGCCGGCGCGGCGTCGGCGCTGGTCAACACCGTGCAGCAGGTGGGCGGCTCGATCGGCACCGCGCTGCTCAGCACCCTGGCCATCACCGCGGCGGACTCGTTCGTCGAGGGCAAGAAGCCGACCCCGCAGCTGATCTCGGAAGCCGCCGTGGAGAGCTACACCACCGCGTTCTTCTGGGGCGCCGTGGTCTTCCTCGGCGGGGCGATCCTGTGCGGCCTGATGTTCGACCGCCATGTGACGTCGCAGGCAGACCCGGAGGTCGGCCAACCGGCCGCCGTGCCCAGCGTCTGATCCGCTTCAGCAGCTGAACGGTCCGGCCCGACGGCGGATCGTCCGGCGGCGTTCGACCGGAAACCGGTCGTCGGCCGGCACTTGGTTCCCAGTGCCAGCCCGGCGGCCGGTTTTTGGGTGCTCGGCGCTGGGACCGCAGGCCCGCAGCCGATTGACTCGTCCGTGAGACGCGGTGCGATGAGCCTCCCCGATCGGGGCCGGCCCACGACGCGCAATCCAAGGAGGACTTCGTGACAGCAGTGGCCGGTGAGCTGGCGGACGAGACGACCGTGTCCACGGTCGACGTGGCGAAGATCGTGGCGCGCACCCGCGAGCTTGTGCCGCTGATCCGCGAGCACGCTGTGAAGACCGAACAGGACCGCAGGCTCGCCGAGGAGGTCGTCGTCGCGCTGCGCGACGCCGGGCTGTTCCGCCTCACGACGCCGACCCGCTACGGCGGCTACGAGCTTCGGATGCCGGATCTTCTGTCGATCATCGCGGAGGTCGGCAAGGGCTGCGGGTCGGCCGCCTGGAACCTGGCCATCGACACCGCGTCGACCCGGTTCGCGCTGACCGGGATGCCCGAGAGCGCGCTGTCGGACATGTTCGCGGACAACCCCGACGCGTACGTCATCTCCACCGCCCACCTGACCACGACGAAGGCCTCGCGCGTCGACGGCGGATACCAGGTGACGGGCACGTTCCCGTGGAGCTCGGGCTGCGAGATCGCGGACTGGGCCTACATCCCCGTCGTGCCCATCTTCGACGGCGAGGAGCCGACCACGGACCTCGTGGGCGTCGTCGTCCCCATGAACGAGGTGAAGATCGAGCGGACCTGGCACTCGGCCGGTCTGGCCGGTTCCGGCACCCACACGGTCGTCGCCGAGGGACTGTTCGTCCCGGAGCGCCGGGCGAAGGAGTTCAGCCTCACGGATCTGCCGGGCGAGGACGACCGGGACACCATGCTCGTCCAGGGCAGCACCCAGTCGCTCGCCGCGATCGTCGGCGCGGCGCAGGGCGCGCTGGAGGTCACCCGGGAGCTGCTGGACAAGAAGCGGCCGATCACCTACGTCAACTACGAGGCCGCCGCCGACGCGCCCTCGGTGCAGATGTGGTTCGCCGAGGCCACGCACCTCGTCGAGACCGCCCAGATGCATCTGCGCGAGATCGGCGACACCTTCGACGGGGTGCCGGAGATCGACCCGATGCCGTGGGTCGACCGGGCCCGGGCCCGTATGCACCAGCGGTCCGCCCAGGAGAAGTCGCGGGAGGCCGTGGAGAAGCTGCTCGACATCGTCGGCGGCAGCGCGTTCGCCCTGTCCAACCCGCTGCAGCGCCTGTGGCGCGATATATCGGTGATGAGCCGCCACACCGCGCTCAACGCACCGATCATCCTGGAGGACTACAGCCGCGCACTGCTGGAAGTCCGCCCGTCGGTGACCCTGCTGTACTGAGACGTTCATCCGGGGGTTTCCCCCTGACGTCGATGTGAATGCATCGGCATTGTGCCGCGGTCGAAACAATTCGATGTCCGCGGCACAATGCCGATGCATCTTTTTGTGCACAGATCAATGTCGATCAGTCCAGACTGTTATCGGCCACCAGATTTGCACCGGCATTTTGGGTCGGTGAAACAAGCCATATCGGCGACCCCCATTGTTGACTGTGGACATGAGACGGATCGCCATGGTGGGATTGGCTTGTCGGTTGCCCGGGGCCGGCGACGGCCACGCGTTCTGGCGGTTGCTGCGGGACGGGACCGACGCCGTACGCGAGGCTCCGCAAGGCCGCTGGCCCGGCGCCGGACTGCCGCACCGCCTCGGCGGATTCCTCGACGGGATCGAAGGCTTCGACGCGGGATTCTTCGGGATCTCACCGCGCGAGGCGGCCGCCATGGACCCCCAGCAGCGCCTCATGCTGGAGCTCGCCTGGGAGGCGCTGGAGGACGCGCGGATCGTCCCCGCCGAACTCGGCGGCGGCGACACCGGGGTGTTCGTCGGCGCCATGTGGGACGACTACGCGGCGCTCCAGGACCGGCTCGGCGACGCGGGCATCGGCCGGCACACCATGACCGGCACCCGCCGCGGGATCATCGCCAACCGGATCTCCCACCACCTCGGCCTGCGCGGACCGAGCCTGACGGTCGACACCGCGCAGTCCTCCTCGCTGGTCGCCGTCCAACTGGCGTGCGAGAGCCTGCGCCGCGGCGACTGCGCGGTCGCCGTCGCCGGGGGAGTGAACCTGAACATCCTGGCCGAGACGACCCTCGGCGCCGTGCGGTTCGGCGGTCTGTCACCGGACGGCCGGTGCTTCACCTTCGACGCGCGGGCCAACGGGTTCGTGCGCGGCGAGGGCGGCGGGGCCGTCGTCCTCAAACCGCTGGACGCCGCGCTCGCCGACGGCGACGACATCTACTGCGTCCTCACCGGCGGCGCCGTGAACAACGACGGCGCGGGGGAGGGCGAGCACACCGGCCTCACCGTGCCGAGCAGGTCCGCGCAGGAGGACGTCGTCCGGCAGGCGTACCGGCGGGCCGGCGTCGCACGGCGGGACGTGCAGTACGTGGAACTGCACGGCAGCGGCACCAAGGTGGGCGACCCGATCGAGGCGGCCGCGCTCGGCGCCGCGCTGGGGCGCGCGCGGCAGCCGGAGGCGCCGCTGCGGGTGGGCTCGGTCAAGACCAACATCGGGCACCTGGAGGGCGCGGGCGGCATCGCCGGGCTGCTCAAGGTGGCGCTGAGCATCCGGCACCGGATGCTGCCGCCGAGCCTGAACTTCGCTGCCCCGCACCCGGACATCCCCCTCGACGACCTCGGGCTGACGGTGCAGACCGAGCTGACGCCGTGGCCGGAACCGGACCGGCCGCTGGTGGCCGGCGTGAGCTCGTGGGGCATGGGCGGCACGAACTGCCACCTGGTGGTCGCCGAACCCCCGCCGGCCGGCCCGTCGACCGGCCCCGTGCCCCGTACGCCCGAGGCGGCCGGCGCGCTGGCGTGGCCGCTCTCCGGCCGCACCGACGCGGCGCTCCGCGCCCAGGCCGCCCGGCTGCTGTCCTTCGTCGAGGAACGGACCGAGCCCGCCGCGGACATCGGCCTCTCCCTCGCCACCACCAGGACCGCCTTCCGTAGCCGTGCCGTCGTCGTCGGCGACGACCGCGCCGAACTGCTGCACCGGCTCGCCGCGTTCGCCGAGGGCAGGGCCGTCGCCGGCGTCGTCGAGGGACAGGCCACGGCGGCCGGGAAGGTGGTGTTCGCCTTCCCCGGGCAGGGAGCGCAGTGGGCGGGCATGGCGGTCGGACTGCTGGAGGACGTACCGGAGTTCGCCGAGTCGATACGCGCCTGCGAGGAGGCGTTCGCACCCCATGTCGACTGGTCGCTGAGCGAGGTGCTGCGCGACGCCGACGCACTGGAGCGGGTGGACGTCGTCCAGCCCGCGCTGTTCGCGGTGATGGTGTCGCTGGCCGCCCTCTGGCGCTCCTGCGGGGTCGAGCCGGCGGCGGTGGTCGGGCACAGCCAGGGCGAGATCGCCGCCGCGTGCGTGGCGGGCGCCCTGTCGCTGCAGGACGCCGCGCGGGTGGTCACCTTGCGCAGCCAGGCCCTCTCCGCACTGTCCGGGCAGGGCGCGATGGTGTCGGTGCTGCTGTCGGCCGACGACGTCCGCGACCGGCTCGCCGAGGGGGACGGCGCGGTGTCGGTCGCGGCCGCCAACGGCCCCTCGTCGGTGGTGCTCTCCGGCGACCCCGAGGCGCTGGACGCACTGGTCGAGCGATGGACCGCGGAAGGCGTCGAGACCCGACGGATCGCCGTCGACTACGCCTCCCACTCACCCCAGGTGGAACAGATCCGGGAGCGCCTGCTCACCGTGCTGGACGGCATCCGGCCGATGTCGTCGCCCGTGCCGTTCTACTCCACGGTGACCGGCGCACCGATGGACACCGCCGGGCTGGACGCCGCGTACTGGTACCGGAACCTGCGGCAGACCGTGGAGCTGGAGCGGGCCACCGAGGCGCTGGTGCGCGACGGCCACACGGTGTTCGTCGAGTGCAGCCCGCATCCGGTGCTGCTGCCGGCCCTGCGGGACACGACGGAGCAGGCCGGGCTGGAGTCCGGCGTGGTCACCGGCTCGCTGCGGCGGCGCGAGGGCGGCCCGAGACGCTTCCTCGCGTCGCTCGCCGAACTGCATGTGCGCGGTGTCCCGGTGGACTGGTCGCGGGTGTTCGCCCTGCGCGGCGCCCGCACCGTCGGCCTGCCCGCCTACGCCTTCCAGCGCGAGCGCCACTGGCTCACCGAGCCCACGGACGGGACGGTCGTACGGGCCGCCGACCGGGCCGCCGACCGGACCGCGGTCCCCGCCCCGGGACCCGCGGCGGCGGCCGCCGCTGCTCCGGCCCGGCCCGAGCTGCTCGGGCTGGTCCGGTCGACCCTCGCGGTCGTGCTCGGCTACGCGGGCGGCGACGCGGTGGACGCCGGCACGACCTTCAAGGAGCTCGGGGTCGACTCGCTGTCCTCCGTGGAGCTGCGGGACCGGCTGAGCGCGGCGATCGGACGCACCCTGCCCACCGGCGTGCTGTTCGGCCACCCGACCCCGGCCGAACTCGCCGACCACCTGCGGACGTTGACCTCGGGCGACGAGGAGACCACCGCCGCCGGTCCCGCCGGTCCCGCCGTCCCCGCCGCCCTCGCCGGCGCCGACGACCCGATCGCGATCGTCGGGATGGCCTGCCGGCTCCCCGGCGGCGTCGCCTCCCCGGACGACCTGTGGCGGCTGGTCATGGACGGGACCGACGCGATCTCGGAGTTCCCCGCCAACCGCGGCTGGGACACCGACCGGCTCCACGACCCCGACCCGGACCGGACGGGCACGTCCTACACCCGGCACGGCGGCTTCCTGCACGACGCCGACCGGTTCGACCCCGAGTTCTTCGGCATCTCGCCGCGGGAGGCGCTCGCCATGGACCCCCAGCAGCGGCTGCTGCTGGAGACGTCCTGGGAGGCACTGGAACGGGCCGGCATCGACCCCGGCGGCCAGCGCGGCACGCCCGTGGGCGTCTTCGTCGGGGCCATGGCACAGGACTACGGCCCCCGGCTGCACGCCGCGCACGCCGAGTCCGACGGCTACCGGCTGACCGGCAGCACGATCAGCGTCGCGTCCGGCCGGATCGCCTACACGCTCGGACTCCAGGGTCCCGCGGTCACCGTCGACACCGCCTGCTCCTCGTCGCTCGTCGCGCTGCATCTCGCCGCGCAGGCCCTGCGCGCCGGGGAGTGCTCGCTGGCCCTGGCCGGCGGCGTCGCGGTGATGTCCACGCCCGGGATGTTCGTGGAGTTCAGCCGGCAGCGCGGACTGGCCGAGGACGGCCGCTGCAAGGCGTTCTCCGCCGCCGCCGACGGCACCGGCTGGTCCGAGGGCGCGGGGATCCTCGTCCTCGAACGGCTGTCGGACGCGCGACGCAGAGGCCACCGGGTGCTGGCCCTGGTGCGGGGCAGCGCGACCAACCAGGACGGCGCGTCGAACGGGCTCACCGCACCCAACGGCGTCGCCCAGGAACGGGTGATCCGGCAGGCGCTCGCCGGCGCCGGGATGTCCACGGCGGACGTGGACGTCGTCGAGGCGCACGGCACCGGGACGACGCTCGGCGACCCGATCGAGGCCGAGGCGCTCGCCGCCACCTACGGCCGCGACCGGGACCCGGGCCGCCCGCTGCTCCTGGGGTCGCTGAAGTCCAACATCGGCCACGCCCAGGCCGCCGCCGGGGTGGCCGGAGTCATCAAGACGGTGCAGGCGCTGCGGCACGGGGTGGTGCCGAGGACCCTGCACGTCGACGAGCCGACCCCCCATGTCGACTGGTCCGCCGGCGCGCTGGAGCTGGTGACCGAGGCGCGGGAGTGGCCGCAGACCGGCCGGGCCCGCCGGGCCGCGGTGTCCTCCTTCGGCATCAGCGGCACCAACGCCCACGTGATCATCGAACAGGCCCCGCCGGAGCACCCGCCCGGGGCGCGGCACCTCGCCCCCGTGCTGCCATGGGCGTTCTCCGCGAGCGGCGAGGACGCGGTGGCGGACCAGGCCGCCGCCCTGCTGTCCTTCGTGGACGCGAACCCCGGGCTGGACCCGGCGGACACCGCGTTCTCGCTGGCCGCCGCCCGCGCCGGCCTGCCGCACCGCGCAGCCGTCGTCGCCGCCGACCTGCCCGCGCTGCGCCGCGGCCTGACCGCGCTCGCCACCGGCGCCGAGGCGCCCGGCGTGGTGCGCGGGACCGCGCAGGAGGCGGGCGGGGTGGTGTTCGTCTTCCCCGGCCAGGGCGCGCAGTGGACCGGGATGGCGGCCGAACTGCTGGACTCCGCACCGGTGTTCGCCGAATCGATGAAGGCCTGCGCGGACGCCCTCGCCCCCTACGTCGACTGGAACCTGTTCGAGGCGCTGCGCGACCCCGACGCACTGGAACGGGTGGACGTCGTCCAGCCCGCCCTGTTCGCGGTGATGGTGTCGCTGGCCGCCCTCTGGCGCTCCTACGGTGTCCGGCCCGCCGCGGTGGTGGGCCATTCGCAGGGCGAGATCGCGGCCGCCTGTGTCGCCGGGGCGCTGGACCTCGCGGACGCGGCGAAGGTCGTCGCCCTGCGCAGCAAGGCCATCCTGGCGCTGTCCGGCGCCGGCGGGATGGTCTCGGTCGCCCTGTCCGAGGACGAGGCCGCCGAACGCCTCGCCCGGTGGGACGGCCGGATCTCGGTGGCGGTGGTCAACGCCCCGGGATCCGTCGTCGTCGCGGGCGACCTGGACGCGCTGGACGAACTCGTCGCCGAGTGCGAGGCCGCCGAGGTGCGGGTCAAGCGGCTACCGGTGGACTACGCCTCGCACTCGGCGCAGGTGGAGCGGATCGCGGACGAACTGGCCGCCGTCCTGGCCGGCCTGACCCCCCGTCCGTCGGCGATCCCGTTCTACTCGACGGTGACCGCCGGCCTGCTGGACACCACCGGTCTGGACGGCGGCTACTGGTACCGCAACCTGCGCCGCCAGGTCCGCTTCGCCGAGACGGTCGGGGTGCTCGCCGAACAGGGGCACTCGGTGTTCGTCGAGGTCAGCCCGCATCCGGTGCTGACGGCCGCGGTCGAGGACGTGACGGAGCACGCGGTCGCCGTCGGCTCGCTGCGCCGCGACGACGGCGGCCTGGCGCGGTTCCTGACCTCGCTGGCCGGCGCGTACACGCGCGGCGTGAACCCCGACTGGCGGGCCGTCTTCCCCGGTGCCCGGCAGATCGACGTGCCCACCTCCGTGTTCCGGCGGCGGCGCTTCTGGCTCGAACCGACGCCGGTCGGCGACACGGCGGACGTGGCGGCGGCGGGACTGGCCGCGGCGGACCATCCGCTGCTCGGCGCCGTCGTCGAACTCCCCGACTCCGGGGGCCTGGTCCTGACCGGCCGGCTGTCCCTGCGGGCCCAGCCGTGGCTGGGCGACCACGGGCTCGGCGAGTCGGTGCTGCTGCCCGGTGCCGCCTTCGTCGAGCTGGCCGTCCGCGCGGGCGACGAGGCGGGCTGCGCCGAGGTGGCGGAGCTGACCTGCGAGACGCCGCTGGTCCTGCCGCCGCACGGCGCGGTCGACATCCGTGTCACGGTCGGCGAGCAGGACGCGTCCGGCCGTCGTGAACTGGCCGTCCACGCCCGCCCGGCCGACGGCTCCGGCGAGTGGCGCAGACATGCGAGCGGGCTGCTCGCCGACGGAACCGTCCACCGGGCCGAGGAGTTCGACCTGACCTCCTGGCCGCCGCCGGGCGCGGTCGCGGTGGAGTGGGACGGCGGATACGAGCGCTGGACCGAACTCGGCTACCGCTACGGCCCCTCGTTCCGGGGCCTGCGCTCCTGGTGGCGGCGGGGCACGGAGATCTTCGCCGAGGTCGCGCTGCCGAAGGAGATCGAGGCGGACGCCGGCCGCTTCGGACTCCACCCGGCCCTGCTGGACGCCGCGCTGCACGCCGCCGTCGCCGACGGCTCCGACTGCCGGCTGCCGTTCTCCTGGCAGGGCGTGTCGCTGCGGGCCACCGGCGCGTCCGCACTGCGTGTGCGGATCTCGCCGGACGGCCCGGACACGGTCTCGCTGCGGCTCGCCGACACGACCGGGGCGCCCGTGGCGTCCGTGGAGTCGCTGGCGCTGCGCCCGCTCCCGGCCGGCGCGCCCGCCGCCGGACCGCCGGACGCGTTGTTCCGGGTGGACTGGGCCGAGACACAGGTGCCCGAGACGTCCGTCGACCCCCGGCCCTGGGCGGTCGTCGGCGCCGACGACCTCGGGGTCGCCCGCGGGGGAGTGCCCTCGCACGCCGATCTCGGCGCGCTCGCCGACCACGGACCGGTACCGGAGACGGTGTTCGCCGCGCTGACCGGGGAGCCCACCGCGGGCGGCGCCCACGCCGTGGCCGGCCGGGCGCTGCGACTGATCCAGCAGTGGCTCGCCGACGAGCGGTTCGCCGGCGCACGGCTGGTGCTGCTCACCCGGAACTCGGTGGTCGTGGAGCCGGCCGAGACGGACGCCCTCGGCGCGGCGGGCGCCACGGTGTGGGGCCTGGTCCGTTCGGCGCAACGGGAGCACCCGGACCGGTTCGTCGTCGTCGACCTGGACGGTCACGAGGCGTCGGTCGCGGCCCTGCCGGCCGCCCTGGCCACCGGCGAGCCGCAGCTCGCCGTCCGCAAGGGACGGCCCGTCGCGCCCAGGCTGGCCAGGATCACCGGCTCGCCCGCGACCCGGCGGGGCCTCACGGCGGGCACGGTGCTGCTCACCGGCGCGAGCGGCACCCTGGGCGGCCTGTTCGCCCGGCACCTGGTCTCCCGCTACGGAGTGACCCGCCTGCTGCTCACCAGCAGGCGCGGACCGGAGGCCCCCGGCGCCGCGGAACTCGCCGCGGAGCTGACCGGGTCGGGCGCGACGGTCACCGTGGCCGCCTGCGACACGGCCGACCGGGACGCACTGGCCGCGCTGCTGGCGTCGATCCCCGCCGAACACCCGCTGACCGGTGTGGTGCACGCCGCCGGGCTCCTCGACGACAGCGTCGTCGACGCGATGCGACCGGAGCAGCTCGAACGCGTCCTGCGGCCCAAGGTCGACGCCGCCCTGAACCTGCACGAGCTGACCCAAGGGCTCGACCTGTCGATGTTCGTGCTCTTCTCCTCGGTCGCCGGGATCCTCGGCCTGCCCGGCCAGGCCAACTACGCCGCCGCCAACGCCTACCAGGACACCCTGGCCCAACACCGCGCCGCGCGAGGCCTGCCGGCCGTGTCGCTCGCCTGGGGCCTGTGGGCCGAGGCCAGCGGCATGACCGGCCACCTCGCGGACGCCGACCTGAGCCGGATGCGCCGGGTGGGCCTCGCCCCGCTGTCCACGGCGGACGGACTGGCCCTGTTCGACGCCGCGTTCGCCTCCGGCGAGGCCCTGCTCGTCCCGGCCCGGCTCGAACCCGCCGCGATACGCGCCCAGGGCGTCGTGCCGGCGCTGCTGCGCGGGGTGGTCCGCGACCGGGTCCGGCGGGCGGAGGCCGCCGCCGCGGGCGGACCGGGCGGCGCCGCGCCGCTCGGCGACAGCCTGGCCCGGATGACCGAGGCCGACCGGGCGGAGGCCCTGCTCGGCCTGGTACGCGAGCACACCGCCGGCGTACTGGCCCACGGCACACCCGGCGCGGTCGACCCCGGCCGCACCTTCAAGGAACTCGGGTTCGACTCGCTGACGGCGGTGGACCTGCGCAACCGGCTGGGGACGGCGACCGGCCTGCGCCTGCGCGCCACCCTGGTGTTCGACTACCCGACGCCGACGGCCCTCGCCGCCCATCTCGGCGCCGCCTTCGGCCCGACCGATCCGACCGGCGCCACCCGGGAGACCTCTCCGACCGACCCGACCGACCCGACCGCGAAGCCCGCGCGGCCGGCCCGCGAGCTGGACGGGCTGGAGCTCGACGAGCTCTTCGACCTCATCGACGGCGAACTTGGCATGCCCTGACGGAGGACCCGTGAGCAACGAAGAGAAGCTGGTCGAGTACCTCAAGCGGGTCACGGCCGAGCTGCAGCAGACCAGACAGCAACTCCGGGACGCCGAGCAGTCCGGCTCGGAACCGGTCGCCGTCATCGGCATGGCGTGCCGGTTCCCCGGCGACGTCGGCTCGCCCGAGGACCTGTGGCGGCTGCTGGACGCCGGCGAGGACGCCATCACCGAGTTCCCCGCCGACCGGGGCTGGGACCTGGAGGCGCTCTACGACCCGGACCCCGACACCCCGGGCCGCACCTACACCCGGCGCGGCGGATTCCTGCGCCGGGCCGCGGAGTTCGACCCGGAGTTCTTCGGGATCTCGCCCCGCGAGGCGGTCGCGATGGACCCGCAGCAGCGGCTGCTGCTCGAGACCTCGTGGGAGGCGCTGGAGCGGGCCGAGCTGCGCCCCGCCGCGCTGCGCGGCACCAGGGTCGGGGTGTTCGCCGGGGCCATGGCCGCGGACTACGGCCCCCGGCTGCACCAGGCCGTCGGCGGCGCGGAGGCGCACCTGCTCACCGGCACCACGAACAGCGCCGCCTCCGGCCGGATCGCGTACACCTTCGGCTTCGAGGGGCCCGCCGTCACCGTCGACACGGCCTGCTCGTCGTCGCTGGTCGCGCTGCACCTGGCGGTCCAGTCGCTGCGCCGCGGGGAGTGCACGCTGGCGCTGGCCGGCGGCGCCACGGTGATGTCCACCCCGGGCATGCTCGTCGCGTTCAGCCGCCAGCGCGGGCTGTCCCCGGACGGGCGCTGCAAGTCCTTCTCCGACGCGGCCGACGGCACCGGCTGGGGCGAGGGCGTCGGCATGCTCCTGGTGGAGCGGCTCTCGGACGCACGACGGCTCGGGCACCCGGTGCTCGCCGTGGTGCGCGGCAGCGCGGTCAACCAGGACGGCGCGTCGAACGGCTTCACCGCCCCGAACGGACCGTCCCAGCAGCGCGTCATCCGCCAGGCGCTGGAGGACGCCGGGCTGTCCCCGGCGGACGTGGACGCGGTCGAGGCGCACGGCACCGGCACCAGCCTCGGCGACCCCATCGAGGCCCAGGCCGTCCTGGACGCCTACGGCGTCGACCGCGAACGTCCGCTGTGGCTCGGGTCGTTGAAGTCCAACATCGGACACACCCAGGCGGCGGCCGGGGTCGGCGGCGTCATCAAGATGGTGCTGGCGCTCCGCCACGCCGTGCTGCCGAAGACCCTGCACGTGGACACCCCGTCCTCGCACGTGGACTGGTCGGCGGGGACGGTCGACCTGCTGACCGAGCGGCGCGAGTGGCCGGCGACGGACGGGCCGAGACGGGCGGCGGTGTCGTCGTTCGGCATCAGCGGCACCAACGCGCACGTGATCCTGGAACAGGCGCCGGACGCCGAGCCGGCCGAGCCGCAGGCGGCTCCCGTGCCGCTGCCGCTCATGCCGCTGGTGCTGTCCGGCAGGACGCCCGAAGCGCTGGCCGGCCAGGCCGAACGGCTGCTGCCCGCCGCGGACGCCCTGGACCCGCTCGACGTCGCGTTCACGCTGGCCACGACCCGGACGGTGTTCGAACAGCGTGCCGCGGTCGTGGCGGCGGACCGGGACGGGCTGCTCGCCGCCCTGCGGGCCGTCGCCCACGGCGACACGGCCTCCGGTGTGGTGCGGGGCGTCGCCCGCCCCGGCCGCACCGCCTTCCTGTTCGCCGGACAGGGCACCCAGCGGCTCGGCATGGGCCGCGAACTGTACGCGGCGTTCCCGGTGTTCGCCGCGGCCCTGGACGAGGTGTGCGCCGGCTTCGACGGCCTCCTGGACCGCCCGCTGCGCGAGGTACTGCTCGGGGAGACGGAAACCAAGACGGAAACCAAGACGGACAGGGAGAAGGGCTCGGGCGGGGCGGGACTGCTGGACCGCACCGGCTGGGCGCAGCCCGCGCTGTTCGCGGTCGAGGTCGCGCTGACCCGGTTGCTCGGCTCGTGGGGCGTACGGCCGGACGCGCTGGCCGGGCACTCCATCGGCGAGCTGTCGGCGGCGTTCGTCGCCGGGCTGTGGACGCTGCCGGACGCCTGCCGGGTGGTGGCCGCGCGCGGCCGGCTGATGGAACGACTGCCCGAGGGCGGCGCGATGGCGTCGATCCAGGCGACCGCGGACGAGGTCGCGTCGGCGCTGACCGGCGACGACACGGGCGGGATCGGCGCGGCCGGCGAGGTCGGCGCGGCCGGTGTCGCCGCCGTGAACGGCCCGCGGTCGGTGGTCGTGTCGGGCGAGGAGGACGCGGTGCTGCGCTGCGCCGAGCACTTCGCGTCCCTGGGCCGGCGGACCAAGCGCCTACGGGTCAGCCACGCGTTCCACTCGTCCCTGATGGACCCGATGCTGGAGCCCTACCGCGCGCTGCTCGCCGACGTGACCTTCCACGAGCCGGTGCTGCCGATCGTGTCCACGCTCACCGGCGAGCCGGCGTCGGCCGAGGAACTGCGCTCACCGGAGTACTGGGTGCGCCAGGTCCGCGAGCCGGTGCGGTTCGCCGACGCGGTACGCCGTCTGCGCGAGGACGGCGTCACCCGGTTCGTCGGCGTCGGACCGGACGCCGCGGTCACCACGATGGCCGAGGGCTGTTTCCCCGAAGGGGACGCGCTGCCGGTCGCGGTGCCGGTGCTGCGCGCCGACCGCCCGGAACCGGTCACCGCGCTCACCGCGCTGGCCGCGGCGCACGTCCACGGCATGGAGGTCGACTGGCCCCAGGTGTTCGCCGGCACGGGTGCGACCGCCGTGGACCTGCCGACCTACGCCTTCCAGCGCGACCGGTACTGGATGGACGCCGCGACGCAGCCGGGCGACCTGCGGGCCGCGGGCCTGGCCGCCGGGGAGCACCCGCTGCTCGGCGCCGTGCTGACCCTGCCGGAGTCCGGCGCGACGGTGCTGACCGGCAGGCTCTCGCTGGAGACCCAGCCCTGGCTGGCCGACCACGCGGTGCTGGGCCGGGTGATCGTGCCGGGCGCGGCGTTCGTGGAGATGGCGCTGCGGGCGGGCCGCGAGCTCGGCTGCCAGCTGCTCGACGAACTGACCGTGCACACACCGCTGGTGCTGGGGGAGCGCACCGGCGCCCGGATCCAGGTCGTGGTCGGCGACGCCGACGAGTCGGGCCACCGGACGGTGTCGGTGCACGCCCAGCCGGACGGCGGCGAGTGGATCCGGCACGCCGACGGCTCACTGGCCGACGCGCCCCGACCGACGGAGTTCGAGGCCGCCCACTGGCCGCCGGAAGGCGCGGACGAGATCGCCGTCGGCGATGTGTACGCCGACCTCGGCGCGCGTGGTTACGACTACGGCCCGGCCTTCCAGGGCCTGACGGGACTGTGGCGGCGCGGCGACGAGATGTTCGCCGAGGTCGCCCTGCCGCCGGAGCCGGCGGCCGACGCGGACCGCTTCGGCCTGCACCCGGCGCTGCTGGACGCCGCGCTGCACACGGTCTGGTACGGCGGCTTCCTCGACGCGATGGACGGCGCCGTCCTGCCGTTCGCCTGGTCGGGGGTGTCCCTGTCGGCGGTCGGGGCGTCCGTGCTGCGGGTGCGGATGGCGCCCGCCGGCGAGGACGCGGTGACGATCCAGCTCGCCGACGCGGCCGGTGCGCCGGTGGCGTCGGTCGAAGAACTGCGGTTCCGTCAACTGCCGACGACCGGTTCCGGCGGGCCCGCGGAGTCGATGTTCCGGGTGGACTGGTCGGCGGTGCCCGCCGAACCGGCCGAGCGCGTCCGCTGGACGCTCGCGCACGGCACCGCGGACCTTCCCGCCGACCCCGAGGTGGTGTTCCTGCGCTGCCCGGCCGGCCCGGACGCCCGGCAGGTCACCGGCGCGGTGCTCGCCGTCATGCAGGAGTGGCTCGCCGACGAGCGGTTCGCCTCCGGCACGCTCGTGCTGGTCACCGAGGGCGCGGTCGGCGCCGAGCCGGGGGAGCGGGTCGGCGGCCTCGCCCAAGCGGGCGTGTGGGGCCTCGTGCGGTCGGCGCAGACCGAGAGCCCCGGCCGGTTCGGGCTGATCGACGTGGACGCCGAGCCGGTGCCGTGGGACGCGGTGGCGGAACTGGTCACCCTGGAGCCGCAGTTGGCGGTCCGCAAGGGCCGGGTGCTGGTGCCCCGACTGGTCCGGGCCGAGGTCGGCAGCGGCGCCGCCCCACCGGCGGCGTTCGGCGCCGGGACGGTGCTCGTCACCGGCGGCACCGGCATGCTCGGCGGCGTCGTGGCACGGCACCTGGTGAGAGCCCACGGCGTGCGGCGGCTGCTGCTCGTCAGCCGCGCCGGGGCCGGTTCCGCCCGGGGCGTGGACCTGGCGGCCGAGCTGACCGGGATGGGCGCCGAGGTCGTCCTGGCCGCCTGCGACACGGCCGACCGGGCCGCGCTGTCCCGGCTGCTCGCCGACATCCCGGCCGAGACCCCGCTGACCGGGGTCGTGCACGCGGCGGGCGTGGTCGACGACGGCGTCCTGACCGATCTGACCCCGCAGCGCCTCGACACCGTGCTGGGCCCCAAGATGGTCGCCGCCTGGAACCTGCACGAACTGACCCGCGACCTCGACCTGTCGGCGTTCGTGCTGTTCTCCTCGATGTCCGGCCTGATCGGCCCGGCGGGCCAGGCCAACTACGCGGCCGGCAACGCCTACCTGGACTCCCTCGCACAGTACCGGCGGGCCCAGGGGCTGGCCGGGGTCTCGCTGGCCTGGGGCATGTGGGCCGAACGCAGCACGATGACCGAGCAGCTCTCCGATGTGGACCTGGCCCGGCTGGGCCGGCTCGGGGTGAGCCTGTTCTCGTCGGAGCAGGGCCTCGCCCTGCTGGACGCCGCGCTGGGCCTCGAAGAGCCGGTGCTGGTCCCCGTCACCCTGGACCTCGCCTCGACGCGCGCCCAGTCGGACGTGCCCCCGATCCTGCGCCGACTCGCCGGCCGCACCGTCGTACGCCGCACCCCGCGTTCGGCGTCGAGCCGCTCGGGCCCGGTCCTCGACCGACTGGCCGGCCTGCCGGAGGACCGGCGCTTCGACGTGCTGCTCGACCTGGTGAGCACCCAGATGGCGGAGGTCCTGGACTACCCGACGGGACGCGCGATCGAACCCGACCGCGCGTTCTCCGAGCTGGGGGTCGACTCGGTGTCCGCCGTGGAGTTCCGCAACCGCCTCAGCGCCGAGACCGGCCTCCGACTCGCCCAGACGCTGGTCTTCGACCACCCGACGGCGTCCGCCGTCACCCGTGAGCTGATCCGGGAACTCGCGGCCCGAGCACCGGCCCCGACCGGCTCGGTGCTCACCGAACTCGCCCGCGTCGAGTCCGCCCTGACCCTGTCCTCGGTCACCGGCCCGGACGGCGACGAGGTCACCGACCGCATAGAGAGCCTCCTGGCGAAGGTACGCGCGTACCGCGACTCCACCGACCACCCCGAACCGAGACTCGACGTCACGGCGGCGACCGACGAGGAGCTCTTCCAGTTCCTGGACGGCAGCTGACGTGGCACGGGCCACCGTGCCCGGAGCGGACAGCCGCATACGCCGGTCGGCGTCGCCGTCGCCGTCACACGCTGACGTCGACGCCCGTTCCGGCGGGCAGCCAGCGGAAGCGGTCCCGGATGTCGGCGGGGGCCGCGGCCAGCTGCCGTTCGACGGCTTCGCGGTTCTCGTGGAAGTGGTGCCAGCCCTCGTAGTGGAGGGGGAGGACGGTTCGCGGGGTGAGCAGACTGCACAGCTCCACGGCCTGAGCGGCCGTCATCGTGTACCGGATCGGGCCCGTCAGCGGGAAGCGCACGCCGCCCATGTGCAACAGGGCGGTCCCCACGTCGAGGCGGCGGGCAAGGTGTCGTACGCCGTCGTGCAGGACGGTGTCTCCGGAGATCCACAGCACGCCGTGCTGTTGTCCCTTCCAGTGGAGTGCGAAGCCGGTGACGTCCCCGGTGATCGGCCGGGACAGCGGCGGTCCGTGGCGGGCGGGGGTCGCGGTGACGTCGATCGTCGTGCGACCCGGGGCCTGGAGGCGCGTGGCCGTCCAGGGCGTCAGGCCGCGGGCGTTGCCGCCGAGGCGTCGTGCTCCGGACGGCGTGGTGAGCACGGTGTCCACGGTCGGCAGCAGGGCGCGCCCGGCCGTGTCCAGGTTGTCGCCGTGGTGGTCGTGGCTGAGCAGGACGGCGTCGACCGGCGGCAGGTCCGCGACGGAGAGGGCGGGGCCGGACACCTTGCGGGAGGACGTGCCCCAGCCGAACGAGTAGCGGCGCCCCGGCGGATCGAACGTCGGGTCGGTCAGCAGCCGCCAGCCGCCGACCTCGATCAGTGCGGTCGGACCGCCGATGTGGGTGACGCGGACGTCGGTCATGCCGTGATCCCTTCCGGTGGCCCGGGACGGCGGATACGACCGTCCCGGGCGTGCTGGTACGCCTAGCGGGCGTGCGACAAGGCCCACGACAGCGCGTGGTCCGCGATCTCTTCCCAGCCCGGCGAGGCCGGCATCAGGTGCGGCTGCCCCGGATACACCTTGACCTCGGTGACGGTGTTCGACCTGTAGTGCTGGGCGTTGGACTGCTGGACCTTGGGCGGCATGAGGTGGTCCAGCTCGCCGGAGAGGAACAGCAGCGGTGCCCGGTCGTCGTTGTGGTAGTTCACCCAGATGTCCTGGTGGCCGGGCTGGAGGTTGGCCAGCACGCTGTTCCACAGGATGCGGCCCGACGCGGGAATCGCGTAACGCTCGTAGAGCGCCCGGGACTCGTCCTCGGGAAACGTGTTGGTGAAGGCGTAATGCCACTGCTCAGGGGTGAGGCCGACCGCCTTGTGGTGGTTGGCGGGGTTCTTGAGCACGGGGAAGGTCGCCTTCACCTGGCTCAGCGGGGTCACCTTCACGCCCTCGGTGGGCGCGGAGTTGACGGCCACTCCGGCCGCGCCGAAGCCGTGGTCGAGCAGGACCTGGGTGAACGCGCCGCCCGCGGAGTGACCGATCAGGACGGGCGGTCTGTCGAGCCCGCGGACGACGTTCGCCAGGCTCTCCAAAATCTGCGGGGCGGTCACCTTCTCGATCGGGGTCGGGTCGGCGTTCAGGGACTCGACCTCTGCCTCGAAGCCGGGGTAGGCGGGCGCGAGCACGCGGTAGCCCTGCTTCTCGTAGTGGTCGATCCAGTGCTCCCAGCTGCGCGGAGTCACCCAGAAGCCGTGGATCAGGACGATGGTGTCCGGTGCGCTCATCGGTGTTCCTTCCGACGTCAATGACGTCAATGACGTCAGCGGGTGGCGCGGTGGGCGGCCAGGATCTGGCGGACCACGATGTCGGGGTGCGACATCATCACGACGTGGGAAGAGCCCCTCACCTCGACGGTCGTGCTCCCGGCGCGCTCGGCCATGAAGCGCTGCACCGCGGCCGGGATGACGTTGTCGGCGGTGGGGATCACATACCAGGACGGCAGGCTCCGCCAGGCCGGGACGCCGCTGCCGGACGCCAACCCGCCCACACTGCCCGGGCGTTGGGCGGCCGCCATGAGCCGCGTCACGGAGGCCGGCAGATCCTGGGCGAAGACCTCGTGGAACTTCGCCTGGTCGATGTAGCCGTCGGTGCCGGTCGTGCCGTCGGGCAGCGGGAACGGGCGGGTCACCAGCGCGTCCTTCAGCCTGCTGCCGGGGAACATGTCGGCGAGCTGCAACGCGCTCTCGCCCTCGTCGGGCGCGAAGGCACCGACGTACACCAGTGCCTTGACCTGGGGGCGGCCGCGTCCGGCGTTGGTGATGACCTCGCCGCCGTAGGAGTGGCCGACCAGGATGACCGGGCCGGGGATCGTGTCGACGACGCTGGAGACGTATGCCGAGTCGCCCGCCAGGTCGCGCAGCGGGTTCGCCGGGGCGACGACCGGGAATCCGGCCTTCAGCAGCCGGGCGACGACGTCGTTCCAGCCGGAGGCGTCGGCGAACACGCCGTGGACGAGCACGACCGTCGGTTTTGCGCCGCCGCCCGCGCGGGCGGCGGCGGAAGCGGGGGCAGGGGCGGCGCCGAGCGTGACCGCTCCCGCCGCGAGCAGCCCGCCGAGCACTCGGCGGCGGGGCTGACCTTCGGGAATCATGTGGTGGTTCCTTCTGTGGTCAGGAGTTCAGGAGTTGAGGAAGTCCAGCAGGTCGGCGCCGAGCTGTTCCTTGTGCGTGTCCGTGATGCCGTGCGGCGCGCCCGGGTAGACCTTCAGCGTCGCGTTCTTGATGCGGGCCGCCGACGCCTCGCCGCCCACGTGGAAGGGCACGACCTGGTCGTCGTCGCCGTGGATGACCAGCGTGGGCACGTCGAAGGCGTCCAGGTCGGCGCGGAAGTCGGTGGCCGAGAAGCCCGCGATGCACTCGTAGGCGCCCCGGTGTCCGGCCTGCAGGCTCTGGCGCCAGAAAGCGTCCCGGATGCCCTGGGACACCTCGGCGCCGGGCCGGTTGTTGCCGAAGAACGGGCCGTCGGCCAGATCGCGGTACAGCTGTGAGCGGTCGGCGAGCGACCCGGCGCGGATCGCGTCGAACGCCTCGACCGGTACACCGCCGGGATTGTCGTCGGTCTTGAGCATGAACGGCGGCACGGCGGAGACCAGCACGAGCTGCGCGATGCGGGCGGTGCCGTGCCGTCCGACGTAGCGGGCGACCTCCCCGCCGCCCGTGGAGAAGCCGACGAGCGTCGCGTCGCGCAGGTCGAGCGTGTCGATGAGGGTGGCGAGGTCGTCGGCGTAGGTGTTCATCTCGTTGCCGTGCCAGGTCTGGGAGGACCGGCCGTGCCCACGACGGTCGTGGGCGACGGCGCGGAAGCCGTTCGCGGCGAGGAACAGCTGCTGTGCCTCCCAGCTGTCGGAGTTCAGCGGCCAGCCGTGGCTGAGCACGACCGGCCGGCCCGTGCCCCAGTCCTTGTAGAAGATCTGTGCTCCGTCGCTTGCGGTGACATAGGGCATGGACTGCTCCCGTCTCACAGGGTCTGTTCGGTCGCCCCAGCCTCGGCCAGGACGGTCGGTGCTCGAATCCCGTGAAGCGCGTAGGCGTGGCCGCAGTCAGTCCTCGAACACGTGGCGGAGTTGGCGCCGGGACGTCACGTCGAGCTTCCGGAAGACCTTCCGCAGGTGGTAGTCGACGGTGCTGGCGCTGATGTACAGCTGGGCCGCGATCTCGGCGTTGGTGGCGGCGCCCTTGGCGAGCCGGGCGATCTGGAGTTCCTGCGGGGTGAGCGTGCTCGTCGTCCCGGCCGTCCCGCGCCGGGGGTGCGCCCCGGTGGCGGCGAGCTCCTTGGCGGCGCGCGCCGCGTATCCTGTGGCCCGCATGGCGTCGAACATCGAGACGGCCGTGCGCAGGTGCTCGCGGGCGTCCTTGCGCCGCTTGCGGCGGCGCAGCCACTCGCCGTACAGCAGGTGGGCGACGGCGAGATCGGCGCGGGCTCTCGTGCCCGACAGGAGGGTGATCGCCTCGTCGTACAGCGGCTCGGCGTCGTCGACGGCCGCGAGCAGGGCGCTCGAGCGGGCCAGCAGGCCCAGGGCCCAGGGCGTGCCGGAGGCCGTGGCCCGGGAGGCCAGGGTGGCCAGCGCGGTCGTGGCCAGGACCCGGTCGCCGCAGCGTACGGCGGCCTCGACAAGGTAGGGGAGCAGCCGGGAGTGCACCGCGAGCACGTCCTGTTCGATCAGTTCGTGTGCGACGGTGCGGGCCTCGGCGTAGTCGCCGCGGCTCAGGGCCAGCACCACCATGCCGATGCGGGCGATGGACTCGACCGCCCCGCTGCCGAGCCAGGCGCCGGCCTCCAGCGACCCGCGCAGCACGGCGTCCAGGTCGTCGCGTTCGCCGTGCCAGGCCAGCAGTTCGGGATGCCGGTAGATGGCCCACACGTCGTCGTTCGCGCCGATCGCCGCGCGAATCTGGTGGCCCTCGGTCAACAGGTCGTCGGCGGCCGCCAGTTCGCCGAGATTGGTCTTGGACATCGTGGCGCAGTACAGCGCGGAGTCCAGCTGCCAGAGGGAGCCGGTCCGCCGGGCCACGTCGGCCGCCCGCCCGATGACAGCGGTGTGCGTCCGCTCATCCCAAAGGATCATCGACAGGGTGACGGCGGGCAGATAGGCGCGCAGCACCTCCTCCTCAGGGGTGTCCGGGTCCAGCACCATGGCGCAGGCCCGCCGCAGGTGCGGTACGGCCTGTTCGTAGCCGTCGGTGGCCAGGACCGCGAAGCCGCGCAGCACGAGGTCGACGCCGGTCGCCGCACCGGTGCGCGGCACGAGTGTCTCCACGGCCCGGGCGATCTCGGCCGGCGTCGTGTCCCGGATGAGGTGCTCCGCGGTGATCACGCGGTCGATCGCCCGCAAGAGCGCCTCACGGGCCAGGTCCGGAGCGCCGTCGGAGAGGAACCGGGCGGCGCGCACGCACAGCGCCGGCGCCTGCGCGAACGAATCCGCGCGGCCCAGCGCGATGCCCGTGTTCGCCCGGACGAGCAGTGCCCGGCCCTGGCCGACCTCCCCGAGCAGTTCCCCGTCGATCCCGTCCAGCAGCGACTCCGCCTGCAGCGGCGCCCCGGACCGCAGCGCCGCCTCGGCCGCCGCCAGCAGGCGCCCCACTCGTACGTCGCTCTCGGGCGTCAGCTCGGCTGCCCGGGTCAGGAAGGTGGCGCGTGCGGCGTAGCCGCCCCGCGCGCCCGCCCGGTCGGCCACGCGTTCCACCTCCGCGGCGACGGCGGCATCGGTCCCGATCGCGGCCGCGGCGAGATGCCAGGCCCGCCGGTCGGCGTCGGCGGGGCGGTCGGTGACCTGGGCCAGCGCGTGGTGCGCCCGCCTTCGCTCGACGCTGGTGGCGCCGCTGTACACCGCCGACCGCACCAGCGGATGGCGGAACTGCGCGGCGGCGTGCAGCACCACCAGACGCGCGGTCTCGGCCGGGCCGGAGGCCTCCGCGTCGATCCCGAGCCGGCCTGCCGCGCTCGTGAGGTACCTCAGGTCGCCGCCCGGCTCGGCGGCGGCGAGCAGCAGCCAGGTCTGCGTCGGCTCCGGCAGCTCACGGACCTGCTCGAGGTAGTGCGCCTCCAGCCTGCCGCCCACGGGCAGCGGTTCGGGCAGGGCGAGCCCTCCGGAGAGCTGGTCGGCGGACAGTTCCTGGCCCAGGTCGGCCAGTGCCAGCGGATTCCCGGCCGTGGCGGCCACGATCCGCGACGCGACCCGGGCGTCGAGCTGTCCGGGGACGGCCTCCCGCAGCAGTTCCAGAGCGAACTCTTCCTCCAGCCCGGCGACTTCGGTGCAGGGAATGCCCGCAGGCGCGTCGAAACCGGTCCGAGCGGCGAACAGCAGACCGACGCCGTCGGCGTGCACCCGCCGACCGACGAAGGCGAGCACGCCCAAGGACTCCTTGTCGAGCCACTGGACATCGTCGACGCAGGCCAGCACAGGTCGTTGCGTCGCGGCCTCCGCAAGCAGACTGAGCGTCGCGAGCCCCACCAGGAACTGATCGGCGGCCGGGCCGTCGGCCAGCCCACAGGCCACCCGCAGCGCCGCGCGCTGGGCCGCGGGCAGCGCGCCGGGCTCCTTGAGGCCGTCCAGGAACGGCAGGAGCAGACGGTGCAGCGCGGCGAACGGGAACCCGGACTCCGCCTCCACCCCCGCCACCCGCAGGACGCGCAGGTCGGCGGCCTCCGCGGCCGCATGATCCAGCAGGACGGTCTTGCCGATCCCGGCGTCACCGCGCAGGACGACGACACCGCTCAACCGCTCGCGCAGGTCCGCAACCAGTCGACTGAGGGCTTCACGTTCCCTGACCCGCCCCTTGAGCATCACGCCGACAGTCCGTTCACTGCCACGGTCAGAGCCCTCTTGCGTAACCTGCCCCCCACGACAACCCCTCCCGGGTCGCTCGGCATTCGACTATCTTGATAGTCGAGAGATGTTTAGCTTGATTGTCGTGTTACTTGAATGTCAAGGGAACCAGTGGAGTCCGTCGAAGAACTGCGCGCCCGGCTCGGCGAGGAGGCGCAGGCGTATCAGGCCGCGTTCGACGCTGTGGACGAGGCCGCCGCCTCACTCCTCGGTGTCAACCGCACCGACCTGCGCTGCCTGGAGATCCTGGTCGGGCAGGACAGCGTGCCCCCGAGCCGGCTCGGCGCCGCGCTGGGCCTCACCACCGGCAGCGTCACCGCGATGCTCGACCGCATGGAACGCCTGGGCTATCTGACCCGCACCCCGGACCCGGACGACCGTCGCAGGACCCAGATCCGCATCACCCCCGAA
The DNA here is from genome assembly GCF_053592635.1 of Streptomyces sp. NPDC002623. NCBI lineage: Bacteria > Bacillati > Actinomycetota > Actinomycetes > Kitasatosporales > Streptomycetaceae > Streptomyces > Streptomyces sp. NPDC002623. The sequence goes on from NZ_JBSFWB010000020.1 coordinate 34,824, forward strand.
GCCGCCCGCCTGGCCTGGGAGATCTACGGGCCCATCGCCGAGGAGGGCGCCGCCGAGATCGCCGCCTACACCGGCGACGAACTCGCCGCGATCATGAACTACCTGCGCCGCAGCCGGGCTCTCCAGGACCGCCACCGCATCCGCATCGCAGCCATGCCCCCGGCTACCGGCCGCAGGTGACCTGGGGGGAGAGCTGCAGGTGAGGAGCCTGCCCGCGGCTGTGTGTCGATTTTCATAGACATCTTTGGGTCCAGGCGTGTCATTGTGCGGTGAAGAGTGCCTCTGACCTGCAGAAAGCGGGCGGAGAGCCGTCTTCCGGGAGTCCAGATGCTGCGCACCATGTTCAAGTCCAAGATCCACCGCGCCACCGTCACCCAGGCCGACCTGCACTACGTGGGATCGGTGACCATCGATGCCGACCTGTTGGACGCCGCCGATCTGCTGCCCGGCGAGCTCGTCCACATCGTCGACATCACCAACGGGGCACGGCTGGAGACGTACGTCATCGAGGGCCAGCGGGGGTCGGGGGTGGTCGGGATCAACGGAGCCGCCGCCCATCTCGTCCACCCCGGCGATCTGGTGATCATCATCAGTTACGCTCAGGTGACCGATGCCGAGGCGCGGGTGCTGGAGCCACGGGTCGTGCACGTGGACCGCGACAACCGGATCGTGTCCCTCGGGGCCGACCCGTCGCAGCCGGTACCGGGCTCCGACCAGGAGCGCAGCCCGCACGCGGTGTCGGTCTGACCGAAGCAGCCTTCGCACCGGGAGTGCCCATGAGCGACATCGAGATCCGCGACGACCGGGCGGCGGGCCGCCTCGAAGCCGTCGGCGACGGCGGCGAAGTCGTGGGCCGCATCGAGTACTTCGTCCTGGAGTCGCCCGGGCGCGCGCTGGTCCCGGTGCACACCATCGTCGAGCCCGCCCACGAGGGCAAGGGCATCGCGGGGTCGCTGGCGCGCGAGCTGTACGCCGTCTCCGAGCGCGAGGGCGTCCCCGTGGCGCCCCTGTGCCCGTACGTCGTGAAGTGGGCCGCACGCCATCCCGACGAGGCCCCCGCGGCCGACCCCGAGCTGCTGGCCGCGGCCAAGGACTGGCTGCGCGGGCACCCCGGCCGGTTCTGACCGACGCGGCCTGCGGCACGTCGGCCACCCGGGTGAGTGGCCGCGGCCGCCCCGGGTACGCGGGGGAGTAGTCCAGAGCCAAGCGTGACAACTGGCCGGAGGACACCATGACCGACCCACTCCCCACCCCGCCCCCGGTCCCCCCGGACCCCTTCCCCACCCCGGTACCCGCCCCGGAGCCGTCCCCCGCCCCGGAACCGACCACACCCCCACGACCGGGCCCGCCCCCGGACCCGTCCCCCTCCCCGATCCCCCCGGGCCCGGAACCGACCCCCGCCCCGGAACCGGGCCCACCCCTGACCTGACCGTCGACGATCCCCGACACCCCCAGGGGCGCACACCCAAGGGGCGCGGGGAACTGCGCGAGCAACCCCCGCCCACGCGCACCCGCGCCCCCACAGAACCGCCCGACCCACTGGGCGCTACGCGGAGACCTCCGACCGATCCCCGCCCCACAGCGTGTGGAAGGACCCCTCCCGGTCCACCCGCCGATACGTGTGCGCGCCGAAGAAGTCCCGCTGCCCCTGCGTGAGCGCCGCAGGCAACCGCTCCGCACGCAGCGCGTCGTAGTACGCGAGCGCCGCCGCGAAGCCGGGCGTGGGCACCCCCTGGAGCGTCGCCGACACCAGCACCTCACGCCACGGGTCCTGCGCCGCCGCGATCTCCGAGGCGAACGTCGCGTCCGACAGCAGGCTCGGCAGGTCGGCCCGGGCGTCGTACGCGGCGCGGATCCGGTCCAGGAAGGCCGCGCGGATGATGCAGCCGCCGCGCCAGATCGCGGAGACCGCACCGAGGTCGATGTCCCAGCCGTACTCCTGGCTGCCCGCGGCGATCTCGTGGAAGCCCTGGGTGTACGACACGATCTTCGAGGCGTACAGCGCCTGCTCCACCCGGTCGGCGAAGGCCTGCGCCTCCGCCGCGCCCAGCGCAGACGCCTTCGGCCCCGCCAGGCCGCGCGAGGCCTCGCGCAGCGCCGCGTGCCCCGACAGCGACCGCGCGAAGACGGCCTCGGCGATGCCCGAGACCGGCACGCCCAGGTCCAGCGCGATCTGGACCGTCCAGCGGCCGGTGCCCTTCTGCTCCGCCTGGTCCACGACGACGTCCACGAAGGGCCGGCCCGTGGCCGCGTCCACATGGGACAGCACCTCGGCCGTGATCTCGATCAGGTAGGAGTCGAGGCGTCCGGTGTTCCAGGTGCGGAAGATGTCCGCGATCTGCGCCGGCTCGTACCCGGCGACGTCGCGCAGCAACTGGTAGGCCTCGCCGATGAGTTGCATGTCGGCGTACTCGATGCCGTTGTGGACCATCTTCACGAAGTGGCCGGCGCCGTCCGGGCCGACGTGGGTGACGCAGGGCGAGCCGTCCGCCGCCTTGGCGGAGATCTTCTCCAGCATCGGGCCCAGTGAGTCGTACGACTCACGCGGCCCGCCCGGCATGATGCTCGGCCCGTGCAGCGCGCCCTCCTCGCCGCCGGAGACACCCATGCCGACGAAGTGGATGCCCTGCTCGCGCAGCGCGGCCTCCCGGCGGCGGGTGTCCGCGAAGTGCGCGTTGCCACCGTCGATGATCATGTCACCGGGTTCGAGGAGCGGGGCGAACTCCTCGATCACCGCGTCGGTCGGCCCACCGGCCTTCACCATGATCACCAGTCGGCGGGGGCGCTCCAGCGCCGCGACGAAGTCCTTGGCGGTCTCGGCCGCCACGAACGCGCCCTCGTGCCCGAACTCCTCCACCAGGGCGTGGGTCTTCGCCGCCGTGCGGTTGTGCAGGGCGACCGTGTAGCCGTTGCGAGCGAAGTTGCGGGCGAGGTTGCGGCCCATGACCGCGAGGCCCGTGACGCCGATCTGGGCTGAAGTGCTCATACGGTTGGCTCCTCCAAAGGTGTGCCCGTCGGTACGGTCCATACGGCACCGTCCCTGAGGACCATCTTGACGGGTTTCGCGAGCGGTTTCCCGACGGGGTCTCCCCGTGCTCCCGGCGGAGCCCACGCGGCCGGTTGTGGTCTTGTCATGGCCTGTTCGCAGCTCGTACTTTTGCTGCTCCTGACGCATGTCGATGGGGGATCTCCATGGCCGTACGCGGCCGGCACCGCCGGTATCAGCCGAACAGGATCAACCGCGCCTCACTCACCGTCACGGCGGGCGGCGCCGGCATGGCGATACCGCTGATCGGCACCGGAGTCGCCCAGGCGGCCGACGTGGACACCTGGAACAAGGTCGCCGCGTGCGAGTCGACCAACGACTGGAACATCAACAGCGGCAACGGCTTCTACGGCGGACTGCAGTTCACCCAGTCCACCTGGGAGGCGTACGGCGGCACGCGGTACGCGCCCCGTGCGGATCTGGCCACCAAGGACCAGCAGATCGCCGTGGCCGAGAAGGTGCTGGACGGACAGGGCCCCGGCGCCTGGCCGCTGTGCTCGGAGCGGGCCGGGCTGACCCGGGGCGGCGACGCGCCCGACGTTCACCCGAACGGCACAGCCTCGAAGGCGGCCGACAAGTCCGCCAAGACGTCGAAGACAGCGAAGACGTCCCTGGACGACGTACGGCCCCAGAGCACGCCCCAGTCCCGGGCCGGCACCGCGGAGGTGTACACGGTCGTCCACGGCGACACCCTCTCCGGCATCGCCGACACCGAGGAGGTCAAGGGCGGCTGGCAGGGGCTGTACGCGGCCAACCGGACGGTCGTAGGGGCCGACCCGGACCTGATCCTCCCCGGCCAGCGGCTCAGCCTCCAGGAGACGGCGCAGCAGAAGACCTCGCCGAAGACCTCCCCCAAGACCTCCTCGGGTGCCAAGGAGAGCAAGAAAGAGACCAAGAAGGAGAGCAAGCCGGCCAAGAGCTCCAAGACCAAGGAGACCGACGGCAAGGCGACGACCGGCCATTCCCTGGTCGCGCCGGTCACCGCCGCCACCGGAACGCCGTACCACGCGAGCGGCTCGTCCTGGTCGAAGGGCTACCACACCGGCGTCGACTTCCCGGTGCCCACCGGAACGTCCGTGAAGGCGGTCTCGGCGGGCGAGGTGGTCAGCGCGGGCTGGGGCGGCTCCTTCGGCTACCAGGTGGTCGTCCGGCATGCCGACGGCCGCTACTCGCAGTACGCCCATCTCTCGGCGATCTCGGTACGGGACGGTCAGTCGGTGAGCGGCGGCCAGCGCATCGGCCGGTCCGGCTCCACGGGCAACAGCACGGGCCCGCATCTGCACTTCGAGGTGCGGACGGGGCCCGGTTTCGGTACGGACGTCGACCCGGTGGCCTATCTCAGGGCCGGCGGCGTCAGGATTTGACGCGCACCCGGTGCCGGTCGGGGGCCGGCGCCGGGACGTACAGGCCACCGGGGAAGGTGTGGTGGAGGAGGAGAACCGGAGGTTCGTCCTCCGCCGGCATGTCGACGGGGACCGACTCACCGGCTTGGGCCGGCACCAGTGGCTGCGCTCCCTGCGCCGACACCGGCAGGTTCGCCTGCTCCTCCAAGGCATCCTCCAAGGCCTCTTCCAAGGCCTCCTCCAACGTGTCTTCCAGAGCCTCCTCCAGCGCCTTCCCGAGCGCCTCTTCCCGGCGCGGCTGCTGCGGAAGGCCCGTCGACGGGGTCCGGTCGTCGGGGTCCGGCGTCAGCGCCGGGGCGGCCTGGGCAGCCGGAAGCCCGGCCACTGGGGATCCGCTTTGAAGACGCTCTGTCGTCAGCAGGATCAGTCCGCCCGCCGCCACCACGCCGCAGCTCAGCGCGAGCGCGGTGCCGGTCGTGCCGTAGCGGAAGGTCTCGCCGAACATCGTGATGCCGACGGCGGCCGCCACCACCGGGTTGACCACGGTCAGCGTCGCCAGCGGGGCCGCGAGGCCCGCACCGCGGTAGGCGGCCTGCGACAGCAGCATGCCGGCCGTGGCCAGCACCCCGATCACGGCCAGGGACGGGAGGTCGGCGGCCGAGACGCCGCCGGTCCAGTCGACGGCGACGGTCTTGGTGAACACCGACGACATGCCGAACGCGATGCCCGACGCGGTCGCCAGCAGCATGCTGCGGACCGCCGGGTGCCGATGCGCGGCCCGCGCGGCGATCATCAGGGCCACGACCGCGCCGGCGGTGACCACGGCCACCGTCACCCGCTGCGGCGTGCTCAGGGACTGCGCGTCGGACGCCCCGACCAGGGACAGCAGACCGGCGAGACCGACCGTCGCCATGATCGCGCCCCGCCAGGCCGTCGCCCCGGCCTTGCGGCCGACGAACAGCGCGGCCATCGGCAGCGCGAACACGATGGTCAGCGCACCCAGCGGCTGGACCAGACTGAGCGGGCCATAGGCCAGCGCCACCACGTGGAGAATGCCGCCGAGGCCGTTCAACGCCACCGCGCCCCACCAGCTCAGCCGACGCAGCGGCGCGTACTCCTCGCCCGGCGAGGACTCCGCGACCCGCTCCTGCACGATCGCCCCGCCGGCGTACGCCACGGCGGAGACGAGCGACAGGACCACGGACAACGCGAGGGCGCTCATGAGCTGCTCCTCTGCGTGAGGCGGGGGCGCGGGGCCCGGCGCGGCGAACGGCTGGCTCTCATAACCAACACGATGCCTTGTGGATCTGTTCCCGTCGTCGTCCCTGAGCACGCAATGAGTCCTACTACCGATGGAGTACGAAGCCTCCGCTGTCCTCCCTCAGGCGGGTGACGTACCGGGGATCCCCCTGAGCGCGACCCCTACCGACCTTGGTACTACTGCACCTCGTGGACCTCGACCCGCAACTCGCCGCGCTCCGCCCGCTCGGCGGCTTCTTCGCCCTGCGCACCTCACTACCCGGCTCAGGAGAGCCGCCCCGGCCCCTGCCGACCCTGGCGCAGGCCTACGGGGAGATCCCTGACGGCGCGGCAGCGGACGTCCACGCGGATCCCCTGACCTTCCGGGTCCGCAAGGTGAACCGGACCCTGCGCGCCCCCGAGGACCGCATCGGCGCCTCCGTGGCGCAGCAGGGGCTCGCGGCCCGGCTGTGGTCGGTCACGCTGGGCTGCGCCGTCCTGTACGGGTCGATCCCCGACCTCTCCCCGAGGCTGCTGCGCTGGGACCCGGACGCCGGCGCCCCGGACGACCTGTGGCTGACCCAGGTGCGGCCGAGGCCCGCGGACGCGGCGACCGTGGCCGCGACCGTCCTCGACGGCCACCTCGAACCCCTCTCCGCCGCCCTGCGCGTCCGCCACTCCGTCGCGCCGGGCCTGCTGCGCGGCAACGCCGCCTCCGCGCTGGCCTCGACCGCCCGTCTGCTGGACCGGTGGGCGCACGCCCGGCGCCGCCCCGACGTCGCCGCACACGCGCGTGCCCTCACCGGCGAACTCCTCGCCCACCCGCTCCTCGCGGACACCGGCGCCCTGACCGGCACCGCGTTCCGCCGCCGCAGCTGCTGTCTCTACTACCGGGTGCCGGACGGCGGTGTCTGCGGCGACTGTTGCTTCACACGACCCCCGCGCTCTTCCCCACACGCCCCGTCTGGGTGACCATGAAGGGAGCCGACCGCTGAGATGGGGGTTCCGGGTGCGAGTGGGACTGCTGACCCGGGAGTATCCCCCGGACGTGTACGGCGGAGCGGGCGTCCATGTCGAGTTCCTCGCCCGGGAGTTGAGGCAGCTCATCGACCTCGAGGTGCACTGCTGGGGCGAGGTCTCGGGCGCGGACCGGGCGGTCGGCGTCCAGCGTCACCGCCCCTGGTCCGCGCTCGACGGCGCCAACGACGCGCTGCGCACCTTCTCCGTGGACCTCGCCATGGCGGCCGCCCTCGAAGGCCGCGAACTCGTCCACTCCCACACCTGGTACGCCAACCTCGCCGGACATCTCGCGAAACAGCTGTACGGCGTCCCGCATGTCGTCACCGCGCACTCGCTGGAGCCCCTGCGGCCCTGGAAGGCCGAGCAACTCGGCGGCGGCTACGCCCTGTCGAGCTGGGCCGAGCGGACCGCGGTGGAGGCGGCCGACGCGGTGATCGCCGTCTCCGGCGCGATGCGCGAGGACATCCTGACCTGCTATCCGTCGCTCGCCCCGGGCCGGGTCCACGTCGTGCACAACGGCATCGACACCGCCCTCTACCGCCCCGACCACGGCACCGACGCCCTCGCCCGGATCGGGCTCGACCCGGACCGTCCGTTCGTGCTGTTCGTCGGCCGCATCACCCGGCAGAAGGGGGTGCCCCATCTGCTGCGCGCGGTCCGGGACATCGACCCCGCGGCGCAGGTGGTGCTGTGCGCGGGCGCGCCCGACACCCCGGAGATCGACCGGGAGTTCCGTGACCTCTTCGCGGAGCTGAGCGGCGCCCGCGACGGCGTGCACTGGATCCCGAAGATGCTGCCGCGCCCCGAGGTGATCCAACTCCTGACGCACGCGGCGGTGTTCGTCTGCCCGTCGGTGTACGAGCCCCTCGGCATCGTCAACCTGGAGGCGATGGCGTGCGGCACGCCCGTCGTGGCCTCCCGGGTGGGCGGGATCCCGGAGGTCGTCGAGGACGGCGTGACCGGCACGCTGGTCACCGTCGACGACGATTTCGAGGCGGGCCTCGGCCGCGCGCTGGACGCGCTGCTCGGCGATCCGGAGGCGGGACGCCGGATGGGAGAGGCCGGCCGGGCCCGCGCGGTGGACGAGTTCGGCTGGGACGCGGTGGCCCGGCGGACGGTGCGGCTGTACGAGGAGATCCTCAAACAGGCGTAGAGGGCCCCGTGCCTGGGCAGCCATGGGTATCCAACAGGGTGAGGGGAGCGGCCATGCGTCGTGGTGGACCTTCGGTGCTCGGGATCGTGCTGGCCGGCGGCGAGGGCAAACGCCTGATGCCCCTCACGGCGGACCGCGCCAAACCGGCGGTCACCTTCGGCGGCACGTACCGGCTCGTCGACTTCGTGCTGTCCAACCTGGTCAACGCCGACATCCTGCGCATCTGCGTGCTGACGCAGTACAAGTCGCACTCGCTGGACCGGCACATCACCACCACCTGGCGGATGTCGAGTCTGCTCGGCAACTACGTCACACCGGTCCCGGCCCAGCAGCGGCTCGGCCCGCGCTGGTACCTCGGCAGCGCCGACGCCATCCTGCAGTCGCTGAACCTGATCTACGACGAGCGGCCCGAGTACGTGGCCGTGTTCGGCGCCGACCACGTCTACCGCATGGACCCGCGCCAGATGCTCACCCAGCACATCGACAGCGGCGCGGGCGTCACGGTGGCCGGGATCCGGGTCCCGCGCGGCGAGTCCTCGTCCTTCGGGGTGATCACTCCCGGCTCGGACGGCCAGACGGTCGAGGGCTTCCTGGAGAAGCCCGCCGACCCGCCGGGGCTGGCGGACGACCCGGCGTCCGTGTTCGCCTCGATGGGCAACTACATCTTCACCACCAAGGCGCTCATCGAGGCGCTCCAGCGGGACGCCGAGGACGAGACCTCCGTCCACGACATGGGCGGCTCGATCCTGCCTCAGCTCACCCAGCGCGGCGAGGCCCAGCTGTACGACTTCCGCGACGGCCATGTGCCCGGCGAGACCAGCCGCGACCAGGGGTACTGGCGGGACGTCGGCACGCTCGACGCGTACTACGACGCCCATATGGACCTGATCGCCGAGCGCCCCGCCTTCAATCTCTACAACCGCAGCTGGCCGATCTACACCCACTCGGGCCAGCTCTCCCCGGCCCGTTTCAGCGCGGGCGGCATCGCCGGTGAGTCGATCATCAGTTCGGGGTGTCTGATCCGCGGTCAGGTCACCCGGTCCGTGCTGTCCCCGGGGGTCGTGGTCGATCCGGGGGCGGTCGTGCAGGGGTCGATCCTGCACGACAACGTGCGCATCGGGCGGGGTGCGGTCGTGCGCGGGGCGGTCCTGGACAAGAACGTCGAGGTCCCTCCGGGTGCGACCATCGGCGTGAACCCGGAGCGGGACACGGAGCTCTACACGGTGTCCAAGGGCGGCGTGATCGCCCTGGGCAAGGGTCAGCAGGTGTCCTGAACTTAATGCGCTGTTAACTGTGCGTAGCATGATCGTACTTGACCGTAATCGCCCGGCGCGATTGACTGCTTGCCTCACCCTTCGTCGACGCGAGGCAAGTCCTTGACTGCTGATGATCTGCTGGCACCTCTCGACCTGGCGTTCTGGAACCTCGAGTCGGCCGAGCACCCCATGCACCTGGGCGCGCTCGGCGTCTTCACGGCGGACTCGCCCACCGCGGGCGCCCACGCCGCCGACCTGCTCGCCGCCCGCGCGGCCGCCGTCCCCGGGCTGCGCATGCGCATCCGCGACGTGTGGCGGCCGTTCGACTCCGCCCAGCCGTTCGACCTGCGCCGTCCGTTCGACCTGCGGCTGCCGCTCGCCTTCGGCGGCGCGACCCGGGAGCCGGACCCCGAGTTCGACCCCCTCCACCACGTCACGCTGCACGCGCCCACCGCCGACTTCCAGGCCGACGCCGGCCTGCTCATGCAGCGGCCCCTGGAGCGCGGCCGCCCGCCGTGGGAGGCGCATGTGCTGCCGGGCGAGGACGGCGCGTCCTTCGCCGTGCTCTTCAAGTTCCACCACGCCCTCGCCGACGGACTGCGCGCCCTGACGCTGGCCGCGGCCGTCCTCGATCCGCTGGACCTGCCCGCGCCCCGGCCCCGCCCCGCCGAGCCGCCCCGCGGGCGCCTCCCCGACGTCCGCAGACTGCCCGACCTGCTGCGCGGGGCCGTCTCCGACGTGGGCCGCGCGCTCGACATCGGCGCCTCCGTCGCCGTGCACACCCTGGGCATGCGCCCCAGCCCCGCCCTCACCGCCCGCTCCAGCGGCACCCGCCGCACCGCGGGCGTGGTCATCGACCTCGACGATGTGCACCGGATCCGCAAGGTCGCCGGCGGCACCGTCAACGACGTGCTGATCGCCGTGGTCGCCGGCGCCCTGCGCCGCTGGCTCGACGAACGCGGCGACGGCAGCGACGGCGTCGTGCCGCGCGCCCTCATCCCCGTCTCCAAGCGCCGCCCGCGCACCGCCCACCCGCAGGGCAACCGGCTCTCCGGGTATCTGGCCCGGCTCCCCGTCGACGACCCGGACCCGCTGAGCCGGCTGGCCACGGTCCGCACCGCCATGGACCGCAACAAGGACGCGGGACCGGGCCGGGGCGCCGGGGCCGTCGCCCTGCTCGCCGACCATGTCCCGGCCCTCGGCCACCGGCTCGGCGGCCCGCTGGCCGGGCAGGCCGCCCGGCTCTGGTTCGACATCCTCGTCACCAGCGTCCCGCTGCCCAGCCTCGGCCTGAAGCTCGGCGGGAACCCGGTCACCGAGGTCTTCCCGTACGCCCCGCTCGCCCGCGGGCAGGCCCTCGCCGTCGCCGTCTCGACCTACCGCGGCCAGGTCCACTACGGGCTCGTCGCCGACGCCGAGGCCGTTCCCGATCTCGACCGGTTCGCGCGCGCCCTGACCGCCGAGGTGGAGACGCTCATCACGGCCTGCGGCTCTTGACGGGAACGGGTTTGGAGGAGAGGCCCGGCGCTCCGTAAAATTCCCTGTTCGTAGGGCGGGCGCGGTCGGAGCGCCACCCGGGTCAGCAGGGAAGCGGCAGCGCGATGACGGTGACAGAGGACGGCTCGGCGACGATCACCGAGGAGGCCGTGGACGAGGGTCTGTACGGCCCCGGCATCGACCCGGAGCGGCTCGCCGTCTGCCTCGCGGTGCTGGACGAGCTCGACAAGCTGGACGTCGACCACCCCGACGCGATCACCGTGCGCCGGGCCACCGCAGGCGTCTACCGCACCGTCAAGCAGCGCCGCCGCCAGGAGCGCCGGGCCGCCAAGACCGCCCATGACAAGGCGGTCACCGAGGCCACCGCCACCGGCTCCGCCCAGCGCATCGACGACGAGACCGAGGGCATCCTGCCGTCCTCCGTCACGGAGGAGGGCAAGATCGCGGGGATACTCCAGCGCCCGCGCTCCTGCTACACCTGCAAGGCCCGGTACGTGGAAGTCGACTACTTCTACCACCAGCTCTGTCCCGACTGCGCCGACCTGAACCGCACCAAGCGCGACGTCCGCGCCGACCTCGCGGGCAAGCGGGCACTGCTCACCGGCGGCCGCGCCAAGATCGGCATGTACATCGCGCTGCGGCTGCTGCGCGACGGCGCGCACACCACGATCACGACCCGGTTCCCGAAGGACGCCATCCGCCGCTTCAAGGCGATGGACGACTCGGCCGACTGGATCCACCGCCTGGAGGTCGTCGGCATCGACCTGCGCGACCCGGCGCAGGCCGTGGCCCTCGCCGACCAGGTCGCCGAGGCCGGCCCGCTCGACATCCTCATCAACAACGCGACGCAGACCGTGCGCCGGCTGCCTTCCGCCTACGCCGCCCTGGTCGGCGGCGAGAGCGCGCCGCTGCCCGCCGGCGAGCTGCCCGCCCACCACGTCATCGGCGCCTTCGGCTCCGGCGCGGTCGACGGCCTCGCCGCGCTGCCCGCCGGCATCAGCGGCATGGACGCACAGCAGGTCGCCGACCTCGCCCTGGTCGCGGGCAACGCGAGCGTCGCCCGGCACCTCGACGGCACCGCCATCGACGCGGGCGGTCTGGTGCCGGACGTCGTCGACACCAACACCTGGGTGCAGACCATCGAGCAGATCTCCCCGGTGGAACTCCTCGAGACCCAGCTGTGCAACTACACGGCGCCGTTCATCCTGATCAGCAAGTTGCGCCCGGCCATGTCCGAGGCCGCGAAGCGGGCGGCGAGCGGGCGGGCGTACGTCGTGAACGTCTCGGCTATGGAGGGCGTCTTCGGGCGCGGCTACAAGGGTGCGGGGCATCCGAACACGAACGCGGCGAAGGCCGCGATGAACATGGTCACGCGCACCAGCGCGCAGGAGATGTTCCAGGCCGACGGGATCCTGATGACCTCCGTCGACACGGGCTGGATCACCGACGAGCGTCCCCACTACGACAAGCTGCGGCTCGCGGAGGAGGGGTTCCACGCGCCGCTCGACCTCGTCGACGGGGCGGCCCGGGTGTACGACCCCGTGGTGCGCGGTGAGGCGGGCGAGGACGTGTACGGGGTCTTCCTGAAGGACTACGCGCCCGGGAAGTGGTAGCCCGCCCCTTCAGGCCGGTGGACGCGCCGCTCTTACATTCGTGCCGCCGTCCACCAGCAGGTCGGCCCCGGTGATCCACTCCGCGGCGTCCGAGCACAGCCACAGCACCGCCCTCGCCACGTCCTCGGGCTCGCCTATGCGGCCCAGCGGCAGGGTCGGCGCGATCTCCGGCTCTCTCGGCTCCCACATGAAGCGGGCCATCTCGGTGCGTACGAGGCCGGGGGAGACGGAGTTGACCCGTACCCCCGGGCCCAGCTCGCCCGCCAGCTGCCGGGTGAGGTGGCGCAGGGCCGCCTTGCTGGTGCCGTAGGCGCCCACGGACGGGCCGACGTGGGTCGCGCCCTCCGTGCAGACGTTGACCACCGCCCCGCCGTGCTCCCGCATCCAGCCGCGCCACGCGCACTGCACGAGCCGTAGCGGCGCCTCGACGTTCACCGTGAACGTCCGGCGCCAGACGACGGGATCGGCGTCCATCAGCGGGCCGTACGGCTGGTTGGACGCGGCGTTGTTGACCAGTACGTCGAGCCGGCCGAACGTCCGCAGGCACAGCTCCGTCAGCTCCTCGGGGAGCCCGGGGTCCGTGATGTCGCCCGCGAGGCCGATCCCGCCCAGCTCCGCGGCCGCACGGCGCACCTCGTCGGCGTCGCGCGCGCTCACGCACACCTGCGCCCCGGCGTCCGCGAGGGCCCGCGCCACCGCCCGGCCGATGCCCCGGGTGGCGCCGGTCACGACGGCAGCCCTACCGCTCAACCCGTACGACGACGTCATCGGCGCACGGTCTCACGGCCCACCCTCAATCGACAGCCCCGAGACGTGAGTTCCGCGCCGCCACCAGTTCCAGCACCGTGCGCCAGTCCTCCAGCACCCCCGCGTCGAATCCGGCGACCCGGCCGTCCTCGTCGGCCTGACGCAGGCTGAAGAGATCGTCGTCGGCGGGAGCCTCGTGCCAGGGGTGGAGGCCTATGAGGCGGGAGACACGGGCGCCGAGCAGGGGCCGTACGGCGTCGGCGGCGCGCTCCGAACGGACGCCGGCGTCGGTGGGGCACAGGAGCCGGCCGATGGGGTGGACCAGCCCGGTGAGCTGGAGTTCCTTGTCGGCGGGGCGACTTCGGCGCAGCAGTGCCGCCGTCTGCAGCGCGTGATCGTGCAGATCGACGCCGACGACACCGCCGTCCGGGGCGTCCGACACGCCCCGGCAGGCGTACAGCAGGTCCATCAGCTCCTCGACGCTGCGCAGCTCCATGCGTCTGTCCTTCCGCGAGACAGCCGTTGCCGGACGCCACCAGATCATGTCCGGCTTGCGACCGGACGAACGGCACTTGAACGGCGCGACGGACCGGCAGGCGCGTTCGCCGGTGTAGGCCGGACGGGTGAACTCAAAGGGTGCGAATGTGACGGAAGGAGTTCAATTCACTTGCGAGGACATGCGGGTGACGCGCCATGGTTACCCCAAATTTTCAGCCCTATCGAGCGGCACCCCGCTCATTTGGTTAGTCTGTGTCGGACGGACAGCACGACGGAGTGCCACCCACACCCACCGTCCGTCTGGGACAAGCCGGTTCACAACGGCCAGCCCTCCTGGGAGTCACCGGCGCCACAGTGTCGCCACCGACTCCAGCCAGACCCGAGGGAGCGTCGAGCGCCGGATCGCAGACCGACCGGCACGCCCCGAGGGTGACCCGACACATAAGGAGTGCGCGGTGACACCGGAGAAGACGAATCGCGAGCAACGTCCCAAGGAACGCCCGGAGCAGGCCGGCCGCAGGCCCGGTGAGATCGGCAGCCTGGACGTGTGGGCCCGCTCCGCCCCGATCCGCCTCGCGGGCTACGAGGACGACCTCGCCGAGGACCACATCCTGCCCAGCGTGGACTGACCCGCTCGCGACCGCCCACCGCATGGGCGTGCGCCGCATCCGGCACGCCCATGCCGAGCGCTTCCGTCGTCTTCCCCCCGCCCCTCGCTTCCCCGTACCTCAGTCGAGCGGCGCCGTCCGCCGCCACGGCCGCAGGCTCTCCAACTGCTCCGCCAGCCGCAGCAGTTCGCCCTCCGTCCCCGGCCGGCCCACCAGCTGCACAGCGGTGGGAGCGCCCGACGGCAGCGTGCCGAAGGGGACCGCCATCGCGGGCCGGCCGGTCAGGTTCCACGGCGGGGTCAGCGGCGAGTAGTTCGTGTTCACCAGGACGTTGCGCAGCCAGCCCCGCTCGTGCCACGGCGCCGACTTCGGCGACCGCCGCGCGAGCGCCGGTGTGAGCAGCACGTCGTACTCCGCGAAGAACGGCTCCAGCCGGCGACGCAGCGTCTCCCGCCCCGAGCCGTCGCGCACCCCGGCCAGGAAGCGCCGGCCGAGGGCCGCGTGCACCCGGGTGCGCCGGGTCAGCAGCCGTGCGTCGAGGCTCGCGGCGTCCACCGCGGTGCCGGCCGTCCAGTGCGCGAGCGAGGTGACGCCCAGCGACAGCGGATACGGCGGGTCCGCCCGCTCCACGTGATGTCCCGCCCGGACCAGTACCCCGGCCGCCTCCCGTGCCGCGTCCGTGTACGGCCTGCTCACCGTGGTTCCGGCCAGCGGACTGCGCACCGACACCGCGATCCTCAGCGCGCCGGGCTCCTCGGCCGCCGTCACGTCGGCGCCGGCGAGGACCGACAGCATCAGCCGCGCGTCCTCGACCGTCGTCGCCAGCGGACCGTTCTCCGACATCCCGAACCAGTCGCCGTCCCCGATCCCGGCCGGCACCACCCCGTGACCCGGCTTGATCGTCACCAGGCCGCAGTTGGCCGCCGGTATCCGCAGCGACCCCATGCCGTCGTTGCCCAGCGCGATCGGCGTCATCGCGGCGGCGACCGCGGCCGCGCTGCCGCCGGACGAGCCGCCGGCCGTGCGGGAGGTGTCCCACGGGTTGCGGGCGGTGCCGTGGACGCCCTCCGTGGTGCCGAAGACGCACAGCTCCGGCACATTGGTCAGCCCCACGACCACGGCGCCGGCCGCCCGCAGCCGGGCCACGGTGACATGGTCGGCGTCGGCCGGGGTGTCCGGGGTCGCGGCCGAGCCGACCCGCGTCGACTCGCCCCGCACGCCGAGGTTGTCCTTGACCGCCACCGGCACCCCGGCCAGCGGCAGTTCGGCCAGGTCGCCGCGGGCGGCCACCGCGTCGGCCTCGGCGAGCGCCGCCTCGGCGCGCACCACCCGGAACGCGCCGATCCGGCCGTCCAGGCGCTCGATCCGCGCGAGATGCTCGGCCACCACCTCGCGCGGCGTGACTTCCTTCTCCCGAACGGCGGCGGCGATCTCGACGGCGGTCCGGCCGACCCAGCTGGTCACGGCGGCTCCTCGGTCCTACTGGTGAGTATGTGAGGAGAACTGTGCCCCGCCTCCACGCCCCGCGTCGAGAGCCCGCCGCCGTCCTGGCCGCCCGCCCGTCACTTCCCGGTCAGGGGCCCACCTGGGCCCTGAGCCACTCCGCGACCTCGCCGACGTGGGCGGCCGCCGCCGCGCGGGCCGCCTCCGGGTCGCGGGCGGCCAGGGCGCGGTGGATCGCGGCGTGTTCGCGGCGGGTGCGGTCGAAGGCGCCCTCCTCGCGGTAGCCGCGCCAGACCCGGGCCCGGAAGGTGCGCGAGGACAGGCCCTCCAGGATCGCCGCCATCGTCTCGTTGCCGGCGGCCGCCGCGATCGCGCGGTGGAAGGCGAGATCGTGGGCGAGGATCTCGTCGGGGTCGTCGGTGGCGTTCATCGCGTCCAGGTGGCCCTTCACGACGGCCAGCCGGTCGGGGGTGATCCGCGCGGCGGCCAGCGCCGTCGCCGTCGACTCCAGGATCCGCCGGACCTCCAGCAGCTCCACCAGCCGGGGTCCGCGCGACAGATCGGCGACCACCCCGAACGTCTCCAGCAGGTCCCCGGCCTGGAGCTGGGTCACATAGATGCCCGAGCCGTGCCGGGCCTCCAGCACGCCCAGCACCGTGAGCGCCCGGATCGCCTCGCGCATCGAACTGCGCGAGATGCCCAGCTGGGCCGCGAGATCGCGCTCGGTCGGCAGCCGCTGGCCCGGCTCCAGCAGCCCCTCGCCGATCATCGCCTTGATCCGCTCGATGGCGCGCTGCGTCACCGTGCCCTTGGGTGCTGGCGTGCCCTGCCGCGGCTCGTCCACGTGCTCTCTCCTGTCGCCGGTGCCGCGCAGTCTAGTCATCGATGTGGTCGGACCACTTGTGGCAACAATGGGCCCAAACTCGCCTCTGAGGGTGTTGTGAGGGGGAAGTGGTCTGATAAATATTGCGGCTGTCGCACGAAGCGCGACGTACCGAGCACGCCAGATGAGGAGCCGACCGATGGCGCCCCCGCCCACCGCCCGCGTCACCGCGGTCGACACCCACGACATCCGCTTCCCCACCTCGCGCGAGCTCGACGGCTCCGACGCGATGAACCCGGACCCCGACTACTCGGCCGCCTATGTCGTCCTGCGCACCGACGCGCCCGACGGCCACGAGGGGCACGGCTTCACCTTCACCATCGGCCGGGGCAACGAGGTACAGGTCGCCGCGCTCGACGCACTGCGCGAGCACATCGTCGGCCGGTCCGTCGACGAGCTCTGCGCCGACCCGGGCACGCTCAGCCGCGACCTGATCGGCGACAGCCAGCTGCGCTGGCTCGGCCCCGAGAAGGGCGTGATGCACATGGCGATCGGCGCGGTCGTCAACGCCGCCTGGGACCTGGCGGCCAAGCGCGCCGGCCTGCCCCTGTGGCGGCTGCTCGCCGACGCCGAGCCCGAGTGGCTGGTGCGCCAGATCGACTTCCGCTACCTCACCGACGCCCTCACCCCCGACGAGGCCCTCGACCTGCTGCGCCGCGGCAAGGAGGGCACCGAGGAACGCCGGGCCCGGCTGCTGGAGCGCGGCTACCCCGGCTACACCACCTCGCCCGGCTGGCTCGGCTACGACGACGAGAAGCTGACCCGCCTCGCCACCGAGGCCGTCGCCGACGGCTTCCGGCAGATCAAGCTCAAGGTCGGCGCGGACCTGGCGGACGACATCCGGCGCTGCCGCGTCGCCCGCTCCGTGGTCGGCCCGGACATCCGGATCGCGGTCGACGCCAACCAGCGCTGGGACGTCGACGAGGCGATCCGCTGGACCCGTGCCCTCGCCGAGTTCGACCCGTACTGGATCGAGGAGCCCACCAGCCCCGACGACGTCCTCGGCCATGCGGCCGTCCGCCGGGCCGTCGCCCCCGTCAAGGTGGCCACCGGGGAGCACGTCCACAACCGCGTCGTCTTCAAGCAGCTCCTCCAGGCCGGTTCCCTCGACGTCCTCCAGCTGGACGCGGCCCGGGTCGGCGGGGTCAACGAGAACCTCGCCATCCTGCTGCTGGCGGCCAAGTTCCGGGTCCCGGTGTGCCCGCACGCCGGCGGCGTCGGCCTGTGCGAACTCGTCCAGCACCTGTCGATGTTCGACTACGTGGCTCTCACCGGCACCACCGAGGACCGGGTCATCGAATACGTCGATCATCTGCACGACCACTTCCTCGACCCGGTGGTGATCCGCGAAGGTCACTACACGGCACCCACCGCGCCGGGTTTCTCGGCCGCCATGCGGCCCGAGTCGATCGCGCGGTACACGTATCCCGGCGGCGACTTCTGGGCCGCCGATCTCAAGGACCGGAAGGAGCAGACGCAGTGAGCGACTTCGAAGGGCTGACGGCCCTGGTGACGGGGGGCGCCTCGGGCATCGGCCGGGCGACCGCGGAGCTCCTGGCGGAGCGCGGCGCCCGGGTCGCCGTCCTCGACCTGGACCCGTCCAGCGTCGAGAAGCCTCTGCTCGGCTACCGCGCGGACGTCGGCGACGACGCCTCGGTGCGCGCGGCCGTCGAGGCGGCCGTCGGCGAACTCGGCGGGCTCGACATCCTGGTCAACAACGCGGGCATCGGCGCGCAGGGGACCGTCGAGGACAACGACGACGCCGAGTGGCACCGGGTGCTGGACGTCAACGTCGTCGGCATGGTCCGCACGGCCCGCGCCGCCCTGCCGCATCTGAGGCGCTCCGCGCACGCGGCCGTCGTCAACACCTGCTCCATCGCCGCCACCGCGGGCCTCCCGCAGCGCGCCCTCTACAGCGCGACGAAGGGCGCGGTGTACTCGCTGACCCTCGCCATGGCCGCCGACCACGTCCGCGAGGGCATCCGCGTCAACTGTGTGAACCCCGGCACCGCCGACACCCCGTGGGTCGGCCGGCTGCTCGACGCGGCCGACGACCCGGCCGCCGAGCGCGCGGCGCTGGAGGCCCGCCAGCCCACCGGCCGTCTGGTCAGCGCCGCCGAGGTCGCCGCGGCCGTCGCCTACCTGGCGAGCCCGCTGTCCGGCGCCACCACCGGCACCGCCCTCGCCGTCGACGGCGGTATGCAGGGCCTCAGGCTCAGGCCGGTCGGGAGTTGAGCGGGCTCGGGCGCAGCGGCGTCCCCGTCAGCCCGCTCGGCTTCGGCGCCGCGGTCATCGGCAACCTGTTCACCGAGGTCGGCGAGGAGCAGGCGCACGAGACCGTGGCCACCGCCTGGCAGCAGGGCATCCGCTACTTCGACACCGCGCCGCACTACGGCCTCGGTCTGTCCGAACGCCGCCTCGGCGCGGCCCTGCGCGAGCACTCCCGCTCGGAGTACACCGTCTCGACCAAGGTCGGCCGCCGTCTGGAGCCGACCGGCCGGGGCGGCGACGACCTGGCCGACGGCTTCGCCGTCCCCGCCACGCACGAGCGCGTGTGGGACTTCAGCGCCGACGGCGTCCGCCGCACCCTGGACGCGAGCCTGGAGCGCCTCGGCCTCGACCGGGTGGACGTCGTCTACCTCCACGACCCCGACGACCACGCCGAACAGGCCTTCCGCGAGGGCTACCCGGCGCTGGAGAAGCTGCGTTCGGAGGGCGTCGTCGGGGCGATCGGCGCCGGCATGAACCAGGCGGAGATGCTCACGCGCTTCGTCACCGACACGGACGTCGACGTGGTGCTGTGCGCGGGCCGGTACACCCTCCTCGACCAGCGGGCCCGGACCGAGCTGCTGCCCGCCGCCGTCGAGCGGGGCGTGTCGGTGGTCATCGGGGGCGCGTTCAACTCCGGCCTCCTGGCGGACCCGCGGCCCGGCGCGACGTTCAACTACGCACAGGCACCGGCCGAGTTGCTGGACCGGGCGCTGCGCATGAAGGAGCTCGCCGACCGGCACGGCACCACCCTGCGGGCCGCCGCCCTGGCCTTCTGCTCCGCCCACCCGGCCGTCGCGAGCGTCCTGGTCGGCATGCGCTCGCCGGACGAAGTGCGCGACTGCGCCGAACAGTTCGCGGCCCCGGTCCCCGCCGCCTTCTGGCAGGAGCTGCGGGACGCGGGCCTGCTCGCCGACGAGGAGCCGTCATGAGGGTCGCCCTGCACACCAAGGTCCGCGCGGACCGCGTCGCCGAGTACGAGGCCGCCCACCGCGAGGTCCCCGAGGAGCTGACGGACGCCATCCGGGCCGCCGGGGCCGCCTCCTGGACGATCTGGCGCAGCGGCACGGACCTGTTCCACGTCCTGGAGTGCGAGGACTACGCCCGTCTCCTTGCCGAGCTGGAGAAACTGCCGGTCAACGTGGTGTGGCAGGCCCGGATGGCCGAGCTGCTCGACGTGGCGCACGACTACTCCGACGAGGGCGCGGGCGCGGGCCTGCCCGTCGTCTGGGAGCTGCCGTGACCGTCGACGCGCACCACCACGTCTGGGACCTGTCGGTCCGCGACCAGGACTGGATCGCCGAAGACAGCCCGCTCCGGCGGGACTTCACCGTCGACGACCTCGCACCCGAGGCGCGTGCGGCCGGAGTCGACCGCACGGTCCTGGTCCAGACGGTGACCGTGGCCGAGGAGACCCCGGAGTTCCTCGCCCTCGCGGCCGGGAGCGACCTGATCGCGGGCGTCGTCGGCTGGACCGACCTCACCCGCCCGGACGTCGCCGACGAACTGGCCCGGCTGCGGGAGCTGCCCGGCGGCCGGTACCTCAAGGGCGTCCGGCACCAGGTCCAGGGCGAGCCGGACCCGGAGTGGCTGCTGCGGGCGGACGTACGGCGTGGTCTCGCCGCGGTCGCCGACGCCGGACTCGTCTACGACCTGGTCGTGCTGCCCGGCCAGCTCCCGGCCTGCGTGCGGGCGGCCGCCGGCCTGCCCGAACTCACCTTCGTCCTCGACCACTTGGGCAAGCCGCCGATCGCCACCGGCGCGCTGGAGCCGTGGGCCTCGGCCGTCCGCGCCCTCGCCGCCCTGCCCAACACGGTCTGCAAGCTGTCCGGCCTGGTCACCGAGGCCGACCCCGAGTCCTGGACCGTCGACGACCTGCGCCCGTACGCGGACACCGTGCTCGCGGCCTTCGGCCCGGACCGGCTGATGTTCGGCTCGGACTGGCCGGTGTGCACGCCCCTGGCGTCGTACGGCGAAGTCCTCGCTGTCGCAGGCCGGTTGACCGATCCGGGCGAACGGACCCAGATCTTCGAGACCACCGCCGTCCGCGTCTACGGCCTCTGAGCCGCCTCCGCCAGCCGGGTCGGCGGCAGATACTCCCGCACATAGGTCCGCTGCCACCAGGCGCCCGTCTCCCGCAGCTCCCGCCACGTCGTGTACCGGTAGCGGAAGAGGCGGGCGCGGATGTGGCGGGGCGGCTCCCCGGGCGGGAACGGGGAGCCGCGCAGCAGCTTCAGCGTGTCGCGGTCGTTCTCCAGCAGCCGCTCCACCAGGGCGCCGAACCACGGCCCGGCGTACGAAGGGGAGAGCGCCGCGAACCACATCAGCCAGTCGAGCCGCAGATGGTACGGCGCGAACTGGCGTGGCCGGCGCCGGGGATCGCCGGGCTTGCCCTTGAACTCGTACTCCCGCCAGTCGGAGTCCTCGCGCGGCACGTCGTCGAGCGTGCCCTCGACCACCACCTCGTAGCGGATCCGGCTGACGCTGCCGAACGCGCCGTAGGTGTTGACCAGGTGCAGCGGATCGAAGGAGCGGTTCATCACCTGGCGGCGGGAGAGCATGTTGACCACCGGGTGATAGCTGAGGAACAGCAGCAGCGCGGCGACGGCGAGGACGACCGCCTCGTACCAGACCGGGGCGGCCGGGAAGGACCGCTGTCCGCCCGGGAGTTCGAGCGCGGGCACGGCCAGGACGATCGCGATCCAGTTCAGCCAGGCGAAGTTGCCCGACGCCACCAGCCACAGCTGGGTCAGGATCATCAGCGACGCGGCCGCGGTCGCGACCGGCTGCGGGGCGAACAGCAGGAACGGCACGACGAGTTGGGTGACGTGGTTGGCGGCCGCCTCGACACGGTGCAGCGGTTTCGGCAGCCGGTGGAAGAACCAGCTCAGCGGGCCGGGCATCGGCTGCGTCTCGTGGTGGTGGTAGAGACAGGTGAGCTGGCGCCAGCAGGCGTCGCCCCGCATCTTGATCAGGCCCGCGCCGAACTCGACCCGGAAGAGGATCCAGCGCATCAGGAACAGCACGAGGATCGGCGGGCCCACCTCGTCGTTGCCGAGGAACACGGCGAGGAAGCCCGTCTCCAGCAGCAGTGACTCCCAGCCGAACGAGTACCAGGTCTGCCCGACGTTGACGATCGACAGATACAGCGCCCACGGCACCAGCCACAGCGCCATCGCCGCCCCGAGGGGCAGCAGGCCGTCCAGCCCGGCCAGCAGCGCCGCGGACACCGCGCAGCCCGTCCAGGCGCAGGCCGCGAACAGGCGGTCGGAGTAGCGCAGGTGGAACAGGCTCGGCGCGCGCCGGAAGGGCACCTGCTCGACGAACCGGGGCACCGGGAGCATCCCCCGCTCGCCGAGCAGCGCCCGGAACTGCAGGGCCGCCGTCAGGAACGCGACCAGGTACACACCGGCCAGGGCCCGCTGGAAGACCAGCCGGCTCAGCCCGTACTCGGGTGCGGTGAACCACTCCACGGACCTGCGCTCCTCTTCTCCGATCCGGCCGGGTCACTGTGCGTGAGGTCGTGCTCCACTTGCGTGACCCGGGCGGGTGAAGCAGACAATAGTGGGCGAATCACCTCCCGGTGGATTCATCTGGACTGACCGAGACGATGTGGGAGAACGTGGTGCGACTACCCATTGCCGCTCTCCTCACCGCCTGCGCGCTCTCGGCGGCGCTTCTCGTCGCCGGCCGTGACGGTGCGGGAGTGGACGGCACGATGCCCGGCTCGGAGGTCGTCCTCCCGGCGGCCGAGGGGCGGGCCCTCTTCGCGGACTCGGCCGCCGAGGCCGAGAGCACGGCCGAGACCGAGGGCGCGGCCGATCCCGACGCCGACCTGGGCGCCGACCTCGGGCCCGAGGCCGGCTCCGACGCCGAATCCGACCCGGGTCTCGACGCCGACGCCGGCACCGACATCGGCCTCGACCGCGGTCTCGCCCCCGAGGTGTTCGACCCGAACGCCGTCGGCCCCGAGACCGTCCCGGAAGTGCCCGATCTGCCCGACGGCGGCGGGCTGATCCCCGACGGCCCCGACGAGTCGGAGGAGTCCGGCACGTCCGGCGCGTCCGACGCATCCGGCGCGTTCGGCATCGTCTTCGGCAGCCCGGCCGACGCCCTCAGCGGCTGACCATGGGCGCCGCCTGGTCAGGCGAGCCCCGCCCCCCGGTCGAAGAATCGGGCAAATCCTGGCAAGGTGGGCGCATGGCTGATCGGGGAGCGAGGGCCCCGTCACTCCCGGACGACTGGCCCGCCCACCCGGATCCGATCCTGGCGCTCAACCGCATGGGCACCTTCGACTGGGACCTGGACTCGGGTCTGTTCCACATGGACGCCCGGGCCCACGAGATCTTCGACCTGCGCCCCGACGAATACGACGGGAACCCGGCCAGCCTCGCGATCCGGGTCCCGCCGACCGAGGGCATCCGGCTGGACGAACTGGTCGCCCAGGCCATCAAGGACGGCAGCGAGAACTACGGCGTCTACTTCCGTCTGCGCCGACGCGACGGCGTCCTGCGCTGGACCCACACCCAGGGATACATCCACCGCGACGACACCGGCCGGCCGCGCCGTATCGTCGGCATCATCCGCGACGCCGCCGACGAGCTCAAGGACCTCGCCGACCGCACCGAGGCGGCCGACCTCGACGACGCGCGCCGCGAGCAGACCAACGTCGTCCAGCTCACCACCGCCGCCCTCGCCCACGCGCGCACCGTGCAGGACGTCATCGACGTCCTCAAGGACACCCACGGCCTCACCCATCTCGGCGCGACCAGCCTGGTCATGGGCCTGGTCGAGGCCGGCCGCATCCGGCTCATCGCGGAGGGGCCGGAGGGCAGCTTCGTGCCGGGCACGCTGGTCACCCGGATAGACGAGCCGTACCCGATGAGCGAGGTCGTCCGCACGCTCACCCCCCGCTTCATCGAGTCGTCGCAGGAGTTCGCGGCCGGCTACCCCGTGCTGTGGCCGCACATCACCGATCTGAAGATCACCTCCGCGGCCTATCTGCCGCTCATCGTCCAGGCCCGCCCGATCGGCGCGATGGGCCTGCTCTACAGCAATCGCGAGGGGTTCACCCAGGAGGAGCGCAACATCCTCGTCGCCCTGGGCAGCAGCATCGCGCAGAGCCTGCAGCGGGCCATGTTCTACGAGCAGGAGAAGGACATCGCCCAGGGCCTCCAGCAGGCGATGCTGCCGCGCACCATCCCCAGCGTGCCGGGCGCCGACGTGGCCGTCCGCTACCGCGCCGCCACCATCGGCGGCTCGCTGGGCCGCGACATCGGCGGCGACTGGTACGACCTGATCCCGCTGCCCGGGGGCCGGGTCGGGGCCGTCATCGGCGATGTGCAGGGCCACGACACGCATGCCGCGGCCGTCATGGGCCAGCTGCGGATCGTGCTGAAGGCCTACGCGGCCGAGGGGCACACCCCGGCCACCGTGATGGCCCGTGCCTCCGTCTTCCTGCACGAGCTCGACACCGACCGCTTCGCGACCTGCCTGTACGCGGAGGTCGACCTGACCACCGGGGTCGTCCAGGCGGTCCGCGCCGGGCACATCGACCCCCTGCTGCGCCGCCCCGACGGGAGCTGCCGGCGCGTCCCGGTGCCCGGCGGGCTGCCGCTCGGCCTGTCCGCCGAGTTCGGGCAGCTCGACTACCCGGTGGGCACGGTCGAGCTCGACCCCGGCCACACCCTGCTGCTGTGCACCGACGGACTGGTCGAACAGCCCGGCGCCGACCTCGACGACGGCATGCGGGCCCTGGCCGCCTTCATCGCCGCGGCCCCCGACGACGTACGCAAGCTCGCCGACCAGCTCATCGAGGTCGCGGAACGGCAGGGCGGGGACGACGACGTGGCGCTGCTCCTGCTGCGCCGGCGCGGCCCGGACACCCCGCAGGCCGGGAGCCGGCTCCAGCAGCATGTGGCGCCCGGCGATCCGGAGGCCCTCAGCGAGGCCCGGCACATGATCCGCGCCGCCGTCCGCGCCTGGGGCGTCCGGGACCGCTCCGACGAGATCGAGCTGGTCGCCGACGAGCTGATCACCAACGCGCTGATGCACACCGAGGGCGCGGCGATCGTCACGCTGCGGGTCCTCACCGGCGGGGAGCGCCGGCTGCGGGTCGAGGTCGAGGACACCTCCAGCGCGCTGCCGCGCCGCCGTGAGGCCGGCGAGTCGGGGGTCTCCGGGCGGGGCCTGCTGCTGGTGGACCTGCTCGCCGACGCCTGGGGCGTGGAGGCGCGGGGCGGCGGCAAGTGCGTGTGGTGCGAGTTCGTCGCGTCGGAGCGGAGCTGACCGCTCCGGCGGCGGATGGCACTCTGGACGTATGCCGGAACTCCCCGAGGTCGAAGCGCTGAAGGACTTCCTGACCGAGCATCTCGTGGGCCACGAGATCGTCCGGGTGCTGCCCGTCGCCGTCAGCGTCCTGAAGACGTACGACCCGCCCGTCACCGCCGTCGAGGGGCAGCAGGTCACCGCCGTGCACCGGCACGGCAAGTTCCTCGACCTGGCGACCGGCGAAGGCCTCCACCTCGTCACCCACCTGGCCCGCGCGGGCTGGCTGCACTGGAAGGACCGGCTGCCCGACGGTCCGCCCCGCCCCGGCAAGGGGCCCCTGGCGCTGCGCGTCGCCCTGGAGACGGGGGAGGGCTTCGACCTGACGGAGGCCGGCACCCAGCACCGGCTCGCGGTGTACGTGGTCCACGACCCGCACCAGGTGCCCGGCATCGCCCGCCTCGGGCCCGACCCGCTCGCCCCCGACTTCGACGAGGCCCGCTTCGCCGCACTGCTCGCGGGCGAACGACGTCGGCTGAAGGGCGCCCTGCGCGACCAGAGCCTGATCGCGGGCGTCGGCAACGCCTACAGCGACGAGATCCTGCACGCGGCGAAAATGTCCCCGTTCAAACTCGCGGCCTCCCTGACGCCCCAGCAGACCCACACCCTGTACGAGGCCCTGCGCACCACGCTGACGGAGGCGGTCGAACGCTCGCGGGGCCTTGCCGCCGGGCGTCTCAAGGCCGAGAAGAAGAGCGGCCTGCGGGTCCATGGCCGCACCGGCGAACCCTGCCCGGTCTGCGGCGACACCGTCAGGGAGGTCTCCTTCAGCGACTCCTCGCTCCAGTACTGCCCCACCTGCCAGACGGGCGGCAAGCCGCTGGCGGACCGCAGGATGTCCCGACTGCTCAAGTGACCGATGCTCGAGTGACCGATGCCCGAGCAGCCGACCGGGGCAGCCGACTCGTGCGGCCGACGTCGAAGTGACCTGAACTCACTCCGGGCCGGTCTCACTGGGCGTCGAGCGTCACCAGGTGCTCTCCGGAAGCCGTGCGCAGCTCGTAGCGGGCGATCTCGTCGGGGTGCCAGGCCGCGGCGCCCTGCATGGTGTTGGGGCGGGCGTCGTGCTCGGGGACGCTCCAGCTGGTGACCGTCTGCTCGGAGCCGTCGAGGCCGATGGCGATCAGACGGCAGGAGCGCGGGCCGGCGCCGTCCTTGACCTCGAGCTGCACATGGCTGCCCCAGGTCTCGTTCTCGGTGGTGACCTGCGCCCACACCCCGGACTTCTCGTCCGTCGCGGTGAGCCGCACGGCGTCCTGGGTGTCGCCGCTGCCTGCGCCCGCCATCATCACCAGCGCGGGCGCGGCCACGGCGACCACCACCGAGGCCGCGAGGGCGAACATCAGCCGCCGACGCATCGCCCGGTGCCGGGTCGCCACCTCGGCGAGCAGCCGGTCGAGCAGCTGCGGGCCGGGGCCGGCGAAGGGGTGCACGGCGCGCGGGGTGGCGCGCCGGTAGAGCATCATCTGCCGTGCGGTGGGCCCGAACTCGGTGACCTGCGCCGCACACTGAGGACACTCCATGAGGTGGTCCTCAAAGCGGAAAGCCTCCGCTTCGTCCAGCACGCCGAGCGCGTACGCGCCGACGTCGCGATGCCTTTCCAGGGACCTCATGCCGAAACCTCGTGCCGTTGAGTGCCAGTGGGGTTACTCCTTGCTCCCACCGGTACGCACCCGACCGTCGAATCACTCAAGCCACGTACCGAATCGTGACCCAGATGTTCGGAGCGGTCCGGCCCGCGGATTGGTGTGAATCTAAAAAAGATGAATCGCCAAGTGGCCGAGGGGCAGTCCGAGCTGCCACGCGGGCGTCCAGACCTTGGGTCCTTCGTCCTCGCCGGGCGGGGCGCCGCCCGGCACCGCGTTGAGGTCGGGGGCCAACAGCTCCGTCTCCTCGAGCCAGCGCCACGCCGCGGCCGCCAGTTCGAGATCGGGCGCGGGCCCCTCCAACTCAGCGGCTTCGGCTGTCAGTTGGGACATACGTTCGTCGACCCAGTCCTGCCACGGCTGGTCGTACGCCGTGAGCGAAAGCCAGGTCTCGAGTTGGGTCACGACCCGGATGCCGGGCAGTTCGCCGTCGGTGTCGGACAGGAAGATGGTGAGCGCGAGGGCGTCGCGCCCGGCGCGGAACTCGAAGGACGTCGGCGGCATCAGATCGCCGGTCCGCAGCAGTTCGTCGGCGATGTACTCGGCATACAACCAGGCCATGGGGACGGTCAGTTCACCGCCGCCGGTGCCGTCCGTGCTCTGGTGACCTCTGTGCAGCATCCCTTCCTGCCTTCCTCCGGTGCTTGCGCGTCGCCCGTTGCCGGGACCCCAGTCCGGAACACGGATAAGGACACCCGATTACTCAAAGGGGGTCCTCGGCAAGGCGCTTTACGGAGGCTTGACCCAGCCGTGGGTTTCAGTGCAGGTCGGCTGCGTATCCCGGAAGCACCCTGCGCAGGGCGCGCAGCGCGTAGTAAGCGCGCGACTTCACGGTACCGGGAGGAATTCCGAGCGTTTCTGCGGCCTCCGCCACACTCGCCCCTTGGAAATACACCAGCACCAGTACTTCACGGTGTTCCGGAGTGAGTGTCTTCACAGCCTCGCGCACATCGAGGGCCGCCGCGGCCCGCTCGGCGTGGTCGGCGCAGACGGGCGCGTTCTCCAGTATCGCGTCCCCGACCTCCGCGGGCCGTGCCTGCCGGGCCCGCCGTGCGTCGATCGCGAGCCGGCGGCCCACGGTGAGCAGCCAGGGCCGGACGGATTCGAAGGCGTCGGTGCGCAGTGCCTCGGGATGCTGCCAGGCGCGCACCAGGGTCTCCTGGACGAGGTCCTCGGCGCGCTGGCGGTCGCCGTCGCACAGCCTCAGCAGCAGCGCGAAGAGCGGCCTGCCGTGCTCACGCTGCAGCGCGGCGAGCTCGTGCTCGGCGGTCGTCGTCCTGGCTTTGAGGGCGGTTCCGGCGGTCATGCGCGTATGGCACCGCAGTGCGCCGGTTCGGGACAGGGTGCGCACAACGTTCTGCGGCGGACGGTCGATCGAGTCGACGAACGGTTCGACGAACGGTCCGGGCTACGCCGATCGCGGGCATCGGTCCTGGACGAAGGGAGTGCCGGGCCGGTCGGGCGTCCGTCATGGACTAGTAGTGATACGTGCGTAAATACGACAATCCATGCGAGAGGGGGTGACCCGGTGATCGCCCGCAGACACCAGGTGGCTCTGGCTCTGACGGCCCTCCTCACATCGGCCGCCGCCTGCCAGGCCCGAGACCACCAGCCGACCGACCGGCCCGGACGCCCGGCGCCGTCCGCCGCCCGCGGCTTCACCCTCGTGGCCTCGGGCGACATCCTCCCGCACACCGCCGTCATCGACCGCGCCCGCTTCGACGCCGGCGGCGCCGCGGGCTCCGGTTACGACTTCCGCCCCATGCTCGAAGGGGCCAGGTCCGTCGTCTCCCGCGCCGATCTGGCCCTGTGTCACCTGGACACCCCGTACGGCGCGAACGGCGACTACACCGGACACCCCCTTTTCAGGTCCCCGCCCGAGATCGCCCAGGCCCTCGCCGCCACCGGCTACGACGGCTGCTCCACCGCCTCCGACCACAGCCTCGACGACGGAGCCGCCGGCGTACAGCGCACCCTCGACGCGCTCGACGCCGCAGGCGTACGGCACGCGGGCACCGCGCGCACCGAGGCGGAGGGCAACTCGGTGACGCTCCTGCGCGCCGGGCCGGCGACCGTCGCCCACCTCGCCTACACCGACGACACCGGCGGGCAGCCGCTTCCGCCGGGGCAGCCCTGGACCGTCAACCTCGCCGACGAGAACCGGATCGTCGCCGACGCCAAGGCTGCCCGGAAGGCGGGCGCCGACGTGGTCGTCGTCTCCGTGCACGGCGGCACCGCCTGGCAGGACGCCCCGGACGACCGCCGGCTCGCCCTGGCCCGCACGCTCACCGCCTCCCGCACGGACGGCCGCCCCGACATCGACCTGATCCTCGGCGCCCGCGCACACGTCCCGCAGGCCTACGAGAAGGTCAACGGCACCTGGGTCGTCTACGGGCTGGGCGACCAGATCGCCGGCGAGATGGTCAACCCGCAGGGCGTCCCGGACCCCCGCGGCAGCCAGTCCACCGTCGCCCGCTTCACCTTCGGCCCGCCCGCCCGGCCCGGCGGCCGCTGGGAGGTGCGCAAGGCCGAGTTCGTGCCCCAGATGTTCGACATCGACGCGGGCCGGGTGGTCGACCTCGACCAGGCCCTCGCCCAGGGCGCCGGGGTCGCGGGCGTACGCGACCGCATCCGCGACGTCGTCCTGAGCCGGGGCGCGGCCAAGGACGGGCTGGTGATGGGATAGCGACGACCCCGGGTCCCCGGGTCCCCGGGTCCTCGGGTCCTCGGGTCCTCGGGTCCTCGGGTGACGGGGTGCTACGGCACCACCGTCACCGGCCACCGTCCCGCCTTCACCAGCCGCACCGCGACGGATCCCACGATCCGGTGGCCGGCCTGTTCGGAGGCGCCCACCACCACGGCGTCCGCCTTCAGTTCGTCCGCCGCCTTCACCAGGCCGTTGAAGGGGTCGCCGCGGAAGGTGCGGAACTCCCAGCGCACGTCGAATATCCCGCGCATCTGCTCGGTGGCCTGCCGGATCTGCGCGGCCAGTTCCTCGGCGATCGCGTCCGTCGCCTCCGTGACCGGCGCTCCGAACGCGGCGCCCGTCGCCATCACCGGCTGCACGTACACCAGGGCGAGCAGCGCATGCTGCCGACGGGCCAGACCGGCGGCGTAGGCCGCGGCCCGCAGCGAGGACTCGGAGCCGTCCACGCCGGCCAGGATGACCTTGGGCCCGTCCGTACCCCGCTCGAACCGGTGCTCGGGCTGCTGCGAGTGCTGTTCCGTCACGGCGCAGAGGCTATCGGAACCCGCAGGTCCGGCCGGTGGGAGGGCCGCTCGACGGGCGGCCCGGCCCGGGTGTTCCTACAGTCGGAGCATGAGTGCCACCGTGGACACCGCCACGGCGAAGCGCGCCTCCGGCCCGTCCCGACGGCTCGCGGGCCGCTCCCTCGAACGGGTGCCCGAAGTCTTCGCCGCCTTCTTCGGCGCCCTCGCCCTGCTCTGCGTCCTGCTGGCCCTCATCCCGCCGCTGCGCCGCCTGCTGCGCCCGGTCGTCCGCTTCCTGGACCTCCTCATCGTCCCGGTCAGCGCCAACCTCGCCTACGCCGTCTTCCTCCTCCTGCTGGCCGCCGCCACCGCCGCCCGCAAGAAGGTCGCCTGGTGGCTGGTCGTCGTCTACCTCGGCCTGCTCGTCCTCACCGACATCCTCGGCGTGGCCCTCGGCCTCTACGCGCAGTCCATCCCGTCCCTGGCGGTCTGCGCGCTCGCCCTGGGCCTGCTGGTGCTCGCCCGCGGCGAGTTCTACGCCGCCTCCCGCCGCGGCGCGGTCCGGCGGGCGCTCGCCGTCCTGCTCGTCGGCCTGGCCCTGGCGATCCTCGCGGGGTGGGGCCTGGTGGAGCTGTTCCCGGGCACGCTGCCGGCCGGCCAGCGCTTCGGCTGGGCCGCCAATCACGTCCTCGGCGGCCTGGTCTCCACCCGCTCCTTCGACGGCCGCCCGCCCCGCGCCCTCTACTTCGTCCTCGGCCTCCTCGGCGCCCTCGCCCTCCTCAACGCCGCCGCCGCCCTGTTCCGCTCCCAGCGCATGGAAGCGGCCCTGCACGGCGACGAGGAACCCCGCATCCGCGCCCTGCTGAACGCCTACGGCGAGGCGGACTCCCTCGGCTACTTCGCCACCCGGCGCGACAAGGCCGTCGTCTTCTCGCCCAGCGGGAAGGCCGCCGTCACCTACCGCGTCGAGGCCGGCGTCTGCCTGGCCGGCGGCGACCCCGTCGGCGACCGCGAGGCCTGGCCGCACGCCATCGCCGTCTGGCTGGACGCGGCCCGCCGGCACGCCTGGGCGCCCGCGGTCCTGGGCGCCTCCGAGGACGGCGCGAAGGCCTTCGCCCGCGCCGGCCTGGGCGCCCTGCAACTCGGCGACGAGGCGATCCTGCACGTCGCCTCCTTCGACCTCGCCGGACGCGAGATGAGGGTCACCCGGCAGGCCGTCAACCGGGTGCGCCGCACCGGCGCCCGCTGCCGGGTCCGCCGCCACTCCACCCTCACCGACGAGGAGATGGAGGAGATCGTCGACCGGGCCGACGCCTGGCGCGACACCGAGACCGAACGCGGCTTCTCCATGGCCCTGGACCGCCTCGGCGACCCCGCCGACGGCGACTGCCTCCTCGTCGAGGCACTGGACCGGGGCGGCCGCCTCCTCGCCCTGCTCTCCTTCGTCCCCTGGGGCACGGACGGCGTCTCCCTGGACCTGATGCGCCGCGACCGCTCCGCCCCCAACGGCGTCATGGAGTTCATGGTCGCCGACCTGTGCGCCGCCGCCCCCAAACTCGGCGTGCACCGGATCTCCCTCAACTTCGCCGTCTTCCGGTCGGCCTTCGAGGAGGGCGCCCGCATCGGCGCCGGACCGGTCCTGCGGCTGTGGCGCCGGCTGCTGCTGTTCTTCTCCAAATGGTGGCAGCTGGAGGCCCTCTACCGGTCCAACGCCAAGTACCGCCCCGAGTGGTACCCCCGCTTCCTCTGCTACGGCGACGCCGGCTCCCTCGCCCGGGTGGGCCTCGCCTCCGGCATCGCCGAGGGCTTCGTCTCCGTGCCCTCGCTGCGCAAGCTCTGGGGCAAGCGGAATCCGAACGGCGGGCCGCGCCCCGCCACCACCGGGAGCCTGCCGCCCCTGGCGGCGCTCGGCCTCGACGGAGGGGACGAGGCCGGGGGCACCGGCCCGGACGCGGGCCTGCCCGAACAGGTCCGCGTCCGGCGCCGCAAGCTCGACCGGCTGCGCGCCGCCGGCGCCGACCCCTATCCCGTGGGCGTCCCGCCCCGCACCCACACCCTCGCCGAGGTGCGCACCGGCGAGACGGTCACCGTCGCCGGCCGGGTCATGCGGGTGCGCGACTTCGGCGGGATCGTCTTCGTGACGCTGCGCGACTGGTCGGGCGACCGCCAACTCGCCCTCACCCGCGAGGCCCTCGGCGGCTTCCGCGCCGACACCGACCTCGGCGACCACCTCACCGCCACCGGCACGGTCGGCACGAGCGACAAGGGCGAGCCCACCGTCTTCGTCACCTCCTGGCAGCTCACCGCCAAGTGCCTGCGCCCCCTGCCCGACAAGCGCCGCGGCCTCACCGACCCCGAGGCCAAGGTCCGCATGCGCTATCTCGACCTCATCGCGAGCCCCGCCGCCCGCGACGTCGTCCGCGCCCGCTCCACCGCCGTACAGGCCCTGCGCCAGGGCCTGTTGGAGCGCGGCTACCTGGAGGTCGAGACGCCGATGCTCCAGCAGATCCACGGCGGCGCCAACGCCCGCCCCTTCACCACCCACATCAACGCCTACGACCTCGACCTCTACCTGCGCATCGCCCCCGAGCTGTACCTCAAGCGGCTGTGCGTCGGCGGCCTGGAGAAGGTCTTCGAGATGGGCCGCACCTTCCGCAACGAGGGCGTCTCCTACAAGCACAACCCCGAGTTCACGATGCTGGAGGCCTACCAGGCGTACGCCGACTACGACGTGATGCTCGACCTGGCCCGCGAGCTGATCCAGGGCGCGGCCACGGCCGCCTTCGGCTCGCCGGTCGCCCGCAAGGACGGGCGGGAGTACGACATCTCGGGGGAGTGGCCGGTGCGAACGGTCCACGGCGCGCTCTCCGAGGCGCTCGGCGAGGAGATCGACGCCGACACCCCCCTGACGGTCCTGCGACGGCACTGCGACCGCGCCTCGGTCCCGTACACACCGGACGACGGCCGCGGCGACGTCGTCCTGGAGATGTACGAGCGGCTCGTCGAGGAGAAGACCCGACTCCCCACCTTCTACAAGGACTTCCCCACCGACGTCTCCCCGCTCACCCGGCAGCACCGCACCGACCCCCGGCTCGCCGAACGCTGGGACCTCGTCGCCTTCGGCACCGAACTCGGCACCGCCTACTCCGAGTTGACCGACCCCGTGGAGCAACGCCGCCGTCTCACCGAGCAGTCCCTGCTGGCCGCGGGCGGCGACCCCGAGGCGATGGAGCTCGACGAGGACTTCCTCGACGCCCTGGAATACGCGATGCCCCCGACCGGCGGCCTCGGCATCGGCGTCGACCGCCTGGTCATGTTCCTCACCGGCCTCACCATCCGCGAGACCCTGCCCTTCCCGCTGGTACGCCACCGCTGACGGGAGCGGACGAGACGGGGACAGGGACGGGACGGCACTGCGCCAGGCGGGTGGAATCGTGCCGCCGGAGCGGTGTCGCTGGGGTGGGCCGGGGCTCGGCCGGGCGACTGATAATGCATGAAGAAGGATCAGTTGTTCACGCGGCGCCGGGCGTTGCTCGCCGGGGCCGCCGTCGTCGCAGGCGTCGGCACGGCCCAGGTGTTCGTGCGGGGCGAGAACGGCAGGCCGGTCCGGGCCGCCGTCCCCGCCGCCGGCGCCCCGCCGCGTGGCGTCCCGCTGAAGCCCTCCGCCTACCGCCTCGAGCCGCTGACCGGCTACGGCCCCCCGCGCACCGCGCCGGCCCGCCCGCCGGTGCGCCGCGAACCGCTGCTGCGGATGACCGGCCACGGCCGCGCCATGGTGCTGACCTTCGACGACGGACCCGACCCCCGCTACACCCCCGGCATCCTCGACACCCTGGCCGAGTACGAGGTGCCCGCGATGTTCTTCGTGTGCGGGGAGATGGCGGCCGACCACCAGGACCTGCTGGGCCGCATGGCCGACGAGGGCCATATCGTCGGCAACCACACCTGGTCCCACCCCCTCCTCACGGGACTGACCCGCCGCCGGATCCGCTCCGAGATGTCCCGCACCTGCGACGTCATCGAGGAGGGGTACGGCGAACGGCCCCGCTGGTTCCGCGCCCCCTACGGCGCCTGGAACCGCGCCGCCTTCCAACTCGGCGCCGAACTGGGCATGGAACCCCTCGCCTGGACGGTCGACACCCTCGACTGGACCTCTCCCGGCGCCGGCGCCATCGTCGAGCGGGTCGAGCAGGGCGCCGCGCCCGGCGTCGTGGTGCTCTCGCACGACGCCGGCGGCGACCGCTCGCAGAGCGTGCGCGCGCTGCGCAGCTATCTGCCGGAGCTCCTGGACTCCGGCTACCACCTCACCGTCCCGCACCGGCCGTACGTCTGAACGGGCGGGGGCCGACGGCCCCTCGGCCTCCGCCCGCCCGGTCGGGCACCGCTCAGCGGACCTCGACCAGGCGGGCGAAGGCGACGACGTTCCCGTCGTATCCGTTCGCCTTGGAGAAACCGCCGCCGCAGGTGATGACGCGCAATTCGGGGGCGCCCTTGGAGGCGTAGACGCGGTCGCCGGGGAAATTGTTCTTCTCGAAGACCTCGATGCCGTAGATCTCGAAGATCGCGGTCTTTCCGTCCTTACGCGCCACCTCGACGCGATTTCCCTTCTTCAGGGCGCCGAGACCGTAGAAGACCGCCGGTCCCAGTTGGTTGTCCACATGGCCGACGACGACCGCGGTTCCCTTTTCGCCGGGCGATACGCCACCGGTGAACCAGCCGGCCAGATTGGGGTCCTCCGGCGGCGGCGCGCCGACCCAGCCGTCCGCGTCCAGACCGACCGCCATGACCGGCGCGTTCACCTGGATGGCGGGGATCCGCACCCGGTCCGGCTCGGCGTAGGGCAGCGGAGTCGGGGTCCGGCCGAAGGCGCCGCCCGCGGTGCGGCCGTCCGCGGCCGCCGCCGAGGCCGGCTGCGGCGGGCCGATGTCGAACTCCCCCGACCCGTTCCGGATGAGCGCGAGACCGGTCAGCAGAACAAGCGCTATCACGCCCCAAGGGGCGCGCTTCTTCCGCCGCTCCTCTTCTTCCGCCGCCTCGGACAGCTCGTACGCAGACATTCGCCATCCCCTTTCGACGCGGCCGTCGCCACGTCCTTTCGCGCATACGAGAACGCTAAGTCCCCCGGCCCGAACCGGCGACGGGGCGACAGCGAACGGGTGGCCCGGTGTCCTTGCGGTGCGCCATCCGAGTTGCCGACGGCAGGAATTTTCTGACGGGTCGTGACCTGCGGCGATATCCCTTTGCAAGCATTTTGCTCGGCGTGTCCGCTCACCAGGACGGACCATTCCCGAAATGCGGGCGCGTGCACGGCATCTGAGGGTCTTTTTGGGAGGCGCTTTCTCGCCGACATGCCGGGGACGGGCCCCGGGGCGCCTTCCGCGGAGGATCACATGCGTACCACTCGTGTTCTGGCGGCGTCAGCGGTCTCCGCTGTCGCGGTCGCCACCCTGGGAGTCGCCGCCCCCGTCGCCGTCGCACGCGACGGCATGGGCGCCAATCCGAGCAACATCGTCGTCCTGCCCGCCGTCATCGCCCGCGGCGGCCAGATCACGGTCACCGTCGACGGCTGCCCCACCGGCGGCACCATGACCTCGAACGCCTTCCGGCAGGCCAACCTGACGCCGATCGCCGGCGCCAACCAGACCGCCAAGGGCACCGCGACCATCGACGACAACGCCCGGCCCGGCACCTACGACATCACCGTCAACTGCTCCGGCCGGACCCTGACCCGCCCGGCCGCCTTCACCGTCATCGGCGGTGTCCGCGGCGGTCTCGGCGGCAGCACCACCACCGGCGCCACCCCCACCGACATGGCCATCGGCGGCGGACTCGTCGCCGCGGCCCTGCTCGGCGGCGGACTGTTCTGGATGCGGCGTCGCACCGAGCGCCGCATCTGACCCGTGAACAGGCCTTCGCCCCGGTCCCTGCTGGGATCCGGGGCGAAGGCCTGCGCGCGAACGGGGCTGCGCCTGCCCGAGCCGTCAGCCGCCGTCCTCTGCGGTGCGCCGCCGGGCGAAGCAGTACGCGGCGCCCACCGAACCCGCGATGAGCGCCGCGCCCAGCCCGATCTCCTTGAGGTCGAACCCGCCGACGGTGCCGCCCTCACCGGCGTGCACGCCCTGTGGGACCGGACGGCCGCCGACGATCGTCAACTCCTTGACGGCGCTGAGGCCACCGCAGCTGAACGTCACCCGGTACGACGCGCCCGCCTTGGCGTACCGGTCGACCAGGACCACCGCCGACGAGGAGCCCCGCGGGATGACGACCGAGTCGAACACCCCCGAAGTGACCGTCACGGAGCTTCTGCAGCCGCTGGTGTGGCGGTCCACCTGAACGGTGACCTGCCCGCCCGCCGAGACGGCCGAGGGCAGCAGGCTGTAACCGTTGGACATGACGTAGTGGTCGTCCTCGCCGCTGGCGACGGCGACCGGTGCGCAGAAGGTCAGGGCGGTGACGCCCAGCAGGGCGGCCGAAGCGACGCGTATCGCGCGCATGGTGGATCCTCCGGTCCCCGAGGAGCAGCTGCGGACCTGTTCCGCTTGCGCCATAAATGCACCTCGATGACCGAAACGCTAGGAACATGTGTGCGCTCGCGCGATCGCAGTCGGGCGAATGGGGCACGCGTGTGGGCCGCACAGGGGACGGCGCCGGCGTGGCGGCCGCCCCCGAACGCCCGAGCCGTTCAGGATCTCAGCCCTTGATGCCGGGGAAGAGGTGGAGGAACGGTTCCGCCGACGCGGTGATGCCCCGGCTGTAGGGCGCGTCGAAGTCCCAGATGAGGAAGAGCAGGAAGGCGATGAGTGCGGAGAACAGCCCGGCGAGGACGAGTTCGCGCGGGGTGCGCCGGATCTGCAGCGCGAACACCATGCCGATGGTGATGGCCGCCCCGGCCAGCAGCCCGAACCACACCACCCCGGGCATGGTCGCCCCGGTCGAGGCGGCGCGGGCGTTGCGTGCCTGGTCGGCCGCGGCCATCTGGTCGAGCAGCGGCTGGTAGGCCTGCGCCTGGAAGTCGGTCTTCGGCTCGTAGTCGGTGACGTCCACCCGGACCTGCTGCAGGAGTTCGTCGCCGCGCTCCGTCACCTCGCCGTCGTCGGCCATCTTCTTCCACTCGGTGGTGACGACGTGTCCGACATAGGCGTTGACATCCTCCCGAATACGGTCACGGGCGTCGGCCGGGTAGACCCGCACCCGCTCCGAGATCTCGTGCAGCGCCTGCGCCTCCGCCTGGACGTGGTCCTGTGCGACGCTGCGCGCCTCCCAGACCCCGGCGATGGCCAGGCCCAGGACGATGGCGTACACCACGCCGATCCACATCGTCATGTACTCGATGACGTCCGGGGTCTCGGAGGGGTCCTCGTCCTCGGGCGCCCTGCGGTGTCGAACGAGGGTCACGACGACCACCACCGCACAGGCGGCGAGCATCGCGAGGGTGAGAACAAGCCATTCCGGCAAGAGATGCCTCCAGCATCGGTGTCAGCGCGGTCGCAGCGCGGCGACGGCGATCACCGCGGGCACGGTGATGAGCAGGACGTAGGTGACCGGCGACTGGCCGCCGCGGGCGGGCCGCTGATGCGGCGAGGAGTGGTACACCGGATAGCTCACCGGGGTCGGGGAGGGCCGGGGTGTGGGCTTGGGCGGGGGCGTCGGCTCGGGGGTGGGAGTCGGCGTGGGTGTGGGGACCGGCCGGGGGAGCGGCGCCGCGGGCCGGGGCGCGGGCGCCGGCGGTGGCGGCGTCGGGCGCGGCTTCGGCGCCGGCGGCCTGGGCTTCGGGGGCGGCGCGGGCTCGGGTGGCGGCTTCGGCGTCGGCTTCGGAGGTGGGGGCGGGGTCGGTGTGGGGGTGGGAGCGGGGGGCGGCGTGGGCGTGGGCTTGGGCGGTGGCTTCGGCTTCGTCGGGGTGGGCGTCGGCGTCGGCTTCGGACACACCGGGGGAGACGGCCACTTGTGGCCGCCGGCGACCGCCACCGCCTCGGTGCCGTCCGGGCCCGTCGAGGCGTACGCGCACGCGTCGGCCGTGGCCACCCCGGCCGGTGCGGCCGCGAGGATCCAGGCCACGACTCCCAGGGCCACTGCCCTGGTGACGAGGGCGGATCGGGTCGGTTCGGATCCATGCACGACGGAGATCATGCGGCCTCGCGCACCGCCCTACGCCCGCGCCCTACGAGGATTGCCCCGAACGGGGGAAGTTCCGCTCCGCAGGTTTGCCCGCGATGCGCGCGCACATCCGGATGCCTCGTGCGCATGTACGACCGGCGCGGGCCTTCGCGGGCCCTTCGCGGCAGGTCACGGCACCCGCCGCGGTCGTCGCCACGGTGGCCGGTCGCGGCCCGCGTCACAGGTCGCAGAAAGAATTTTGTGCCGGGTTTGAACGCAACGACCACCCCCCTGCGTACTCAGGGCCGTGCGGCGGCGCAGCAGGGCGCTGCAACACCCTTGTGACGATCGGGGAGTTGTTGACGATGAAGACCACCTGGCGGAGCGCCTCACTCGCGGCGAGCGCTGTGGCCGTTCTGGCGCTGACGACGGCGTGCGGTTCTGAAAGCGGCACGTCGTCGAGCCAGAACGTCGGGGCCACGGCCCCGGCCGGTGGCATCGCGGGAGTCGGTGTCGGAACCGGCGTCGGCAGCGGTGTCGGCTCCAGTGCGAGCGCCAGCGCGACCGGCGGTGCCGGTGCCCAGGGCGCAGCGGGCGAACTGGCCATCTCCGCGAACACGGACCTCGGCAAGATCCTTACCGACGGCGCCGGCAAGACCCTCTACCGTTTTGACGCGGACACGGCCGAACCGCCGAAGTCCAACTGTGACGGCGACTGCGCGACCACCTGGCCGCCGGTCTCCGCCGATGACATCAGCGCCGGCGACGGCATCGACAAGTCGCTGCTCGGCGAGGTCACCCGCACCGACGGCAGCAAGCAGCTGACCGTGGCCGGCTGGCCCGCCTACTACTACGCCAAGGACGCCAAGGCCGGCGACACCACCGGTCAGGGCGTGGGCAACAAGTGGTTCGCGCTGACGCCCGAGGGCAAGAAGGCCGCCAAGTCGGGCGCGGGCTCGGGTTCCGAGGCCGGCACCGAGCTGCCCGGTCTGTCGGTGCGCAACGACCCCAACCTCGGCAAGATCGTCGTCGACAAGGACGGCATGACGGTCTACCGGTTCATCAAGGACAAGGCGTGGCCCGAGCCGGTCTCGAACTGCAACGGCGCCTGCCTCGAGAAGTGGCCGGCGGTCGCGCCCGTGGACTTCGCGGAGACCAAGGGCATCCAGGAGAAGGGCTACATGAACTTCACCCGGGGCGACGGCACCAAGCAGCAGACCATCAACTGCTCGCCGATCTACACCTTCTCCGGTGACAAGGCGCCCGGAGACATCAACGGCCAGGGCGTCGGCGGCACGTGGTACGCCGTCGCACCCGACGGAAAGCTGGTCGGAGCGCCGGAGCAGTAGAGATCACCTCCCCAGGGTTGATCCCCGCAACTGCCCCATAGCGCACGACCGTTGGTCCGCCCCCTCCGCGCCGCACGGAGGGGGCGGACCGCTGTGCTTGTCCGCCCCCCGCTTCCTGTGCGTAGACTTTCGCCGCCCTGTGGACCGCCCGGAACTCTCCGGAACGTCCCGGGCACCCTTCGTAGCCCCACGGGGGGCGTCGATTCGGCACGTGCCGCAGGCAGTGACCGGGAACGGACGGTCAATTTCCGTTTCCACTCGCCCGTTTGGCGGGCGATCAGTAGCCTCAGCTCGAACACCGGATCGCCTACGCCTTGGAGAGATTGATGGAGCGTCCCGCCTGGGCCCCTCGGAGCATCGACATCTCGGTGCCGAGTGTCTCGCGGATCCACGACTACTACCTGGGCGGTTCGCACAACTTCGAGGTCGACCGGGACGCCGCCCGCAGGGCCATGGAGTTCATGCCGGGGCTTCCCAAGATCATGCAGGCGAACCGGGCGTTCATGCGCCGGGCCGTGCGCTGTGCGGCGGCCGAGGGCGTCACCCAGTTCCTGGACATCGGCT
This sequence comes from Streptomyces sp. NPDC002623, assembly GCF_053592635.1. NCBI lineage: Bacteria > Bacillati > Actinomycetota > Actinomycetes > Kitasatosporales > Streptomycetaceae > Streptomyces > Streptomyces sp. NPDC002623. Next base: position 74,628 of record NZ_JBSFWB010000020.1, read on the forward strand.
CCGGCATCCCCACTTTCGGCAACGTCCACGAGGTCGCCCGGGCGGCGAGCCCCGGGGCGCGCGTGGTCTACGTCGACCACGACCCGGTGGCCGTCGCGCACACCCAGGCGGTGCTGGCGGACAACGCCGACGCCGACGTCGTGGCCGCCGATCTGCGCAAGCCGCACGACATCCTGAGCAGCCCGCAGGTGGAGCAACTGATCGACCTGGAGCGACCGGTGGCGCTGCTGCTCGTCGCCGTACTGCACTTCGTCGAGGACGCGGACGACCCGTACGCGGCGGTGGCCGCGCTCGGCGCCGCGCTCGCACCGGGCAGTCTGCTGGTGCTCACGCATGCCTCGTACGAGGGAATCCCGCAGCCGTCGGACCGGGCCGAGGGCGCGGTGGACGTATACAAGGACATTCGCAACCCGCTGATCATGCGCTCGCGTGACGAGATCGCGCGGTTCTTCGAGGGGTACGACATGGTGGAACCGGGACTGGTGCCGACGCCGCACTGGCGGCCGGACACGGCGCCTGAGGACGAGGACCCCTGGGCCTTCACCGGTTTCGCCGGCCTGGGGCGTACCGCGTGAGCGCGGAGCCGGACGGGCCGCAGGACAGACTGCGGCGGTTCGCGACGATCTGGAGCCGGGCCGTGTTCCCGGTGACCGCGACGTCGCTGACCCGGCCCGAGCTGGAGGAACAACTTCTGCCGCTGGCCCGGCGGTTGCGCGAGGCGCTGCTGGAGCGGGCCTTCGACGCCGCCGCGGGCAAGGCCGTCGGCGCCGCCCTCGTCGACGTGCACTGCACCGACCCCGAGGCGCTCAGCCGGTCCCTCGACTGCGTCGACGCCTACCTGGTGCTCTACTGCGGCGAGGACGGTCCCCAGGAGGACCTGCGCACCCGCGCCTCACGGCTGCAGCACGCCATGGCGGCCGGGTACGCGCACGCGCTGCGCGAGCGCACGCTCGCCGAACAGGAGACCATCGCCAGGGCCGCGCTGCAGGCCCAGGGCGTGGTCGCGCAGGCGCTGCACGCGAGCGAGGCCCGCTTCCGCGCGGTCTTCGAGGGCGCCGCGATAGGAATCAGCATCGCCGACCTGGAAGGCAACGTCCTCCAGGTCAACGGGGCGCTGCTGCGCATGTTCGGCGGGTCCGAGCAGAGTCTGCGCGGCCGCAAGGTCGAGGATCTGACGCATCCCGAGGACGCGCCGCAGATCTGGAAGCTCTACGACGAACTCGTCCGCGGCGAACGCGAGCACTTCCACACGGAGAAGGCGTTCAGCCGCCCCGACGGAACGGTCCTGTGGACCAACCTGACGGTCTCCCTGCTGCGGGACGCCGACGGCGCACCGCAGTACATGCTGGCCCTGATGGAGGACACCACCGAGCGCCGGCTGCTCAACCTCCGGCTGCGCTACGAGGCCACCCACGACGCGCTCACCGGCCTGCCCAACCGCACGCTGTTCTTCGAACGTCTGGAGAAGGTGCTGGGCGCCGGCGAGAGCAAGCGCTTCGGCCTGTGCTACCTCGACCTGGACGGCTTCAAGACCATCAACGACAGCCTCGGACACGCGGCCGGCGACCGGCTGCTCGTCGAGGTCGCCGACCGGCTCCAGTCCTGCGCGACCGCGCCCGGCGAGATGGTCGCCCGTCTGGGGGGCGACGAGTTCGTGGCGCTGACCACCGGCCGGGACACCCGCCACGAGGTCGACGAACTCGCCGCCCGCATCATGAACGCCCTGATCGCGCCGGTGAGCATCGACGGCCGGGAGCTGACCGTGCGCGGCAGCATCGGCATCGTCGAGGGCCCGGCGGGGGAGCGCAGCGCGGCGGAGGTGCTGCGCAGCGCCGACATCACCATGTACCGGGCCAAGTCGGCGGGCGGCAACCGCTTCGAGCTCGCCGACCCGGAGGCCGACGCCCGTGCGATCACCCGGCACGGTCTGACCACGGCGCTCCCGGCGGCCCTGGAACGCGGTGAGTTCTTCATCGAGTACCAGCCGCTGGTCCACCTCGGCGACGGCAGTGTGCGCGGCGCGGAGGCCCTGGTGCGCTGGCTGCATCCGCAGCACGGGGTGCTCGGCCCCGACCGGTTCATCCCGCTCGCCGAGCACACCGGGCTGATCGTGCCGCTGGGCCGCTGGGTGCTGGAGGAGTCGGTCCGCCAGGCCGGCGAGTGGCGGGAGCGGGGCGGGGACACCGACCCCCTCCGCATCAACGTCAACCTCTCCCCCTGCCAGCTCACCCACCCCGGGCTGGTGCAGGACACCGTCGACATCCTGGAACGCGCGGGCGTCGCACCGGAGGCGCTGTGCCTGGAGGTGACCGAGTCGGCGTTGATCGGCGCCGACGACGATCTGCTCAAGCCGCTGCGCCGGCTCGCCGAGATGGGCGTCGACATCGCCCTGGACGACTTCGGGACCGGCTACTCCAACCTCGCCAATCTGCGCCGCCTTCCGGTGAGCGTGCTCAAGCTGGACCGCTCCTTCACCCAGGGCATGCAGCAGTTCCCGGCGGACCCCGTCGACCTCAAGATCGTGGAGGGGATCGTTTCCCTTGCCCACAGCCTGAACCTCGCGGTCACGGTGGAGGGCGTGGAGACCGGCGCCCAGGCCGAGCAGCTGCGCATACTGGGCTGCGACACGGCCCAGGGCTGGTACTACGCCCGCCCCGGCCCGCCGGACAGGCTCCACGAGCTGGCCCTGGTGGACGCGACGGCCTGAGCGGCCAGGGGCGGACGACCACGCAACCCCACCGCAGCCAGGGGACGCCGGTACCGCCCGAGGCGGTCCGGCGTCAGCCCGCCCGCCGTTCCCGGACGTCCTCGGCGACCGCCGTGGCCGCCCGGACGAAGGCCGCCGTGGCCGTCGAGCGGGACTGCTGCGGCCAGGCCACGACCAGGACGGCATGCGGCGCGTCCAGGACCGGCCGGTAGACGACGCCCGGCCGGGGATACCGGTCGGCCACCGACGCCGGCAGCAGGGGGACGACCTCGCCCAGGCCCACCAGGGTGAGGAGCTGGGCGAGGTCGTTCCCCCTGCCGCGCACCTCGTCCATGTACGCGTGCGCCTCGTCGGGGCGCAGCCCCAGGTCGGCGAGGGTCAGCGCGACCCGGGCCGCGAGCGGATGGGCCACGGCGAGGGCGGCGACGCGCGGCTCGGCGGCCAGCTGCTCGGCATCGAGGCCGCCGCGGTCGTAGGGCTCGTAGACCAGGGCGACATCGGCCTCGCCCCGGCGCAGCAACCGGGTCTGCTCGTGCCATGCGCACAGCCGCACGGAGACCGGCGCCGCCGCGGGGTCGGCCGCGTAGCGCGCGAGGATCGCCTCCAGCAGCCCGGCGTCCCCGTCGGCCTTCACCGCCAGCGCCAGCTTCGGCTCGTCGGAGGCCGCACGCCGGGTCCGTCGCTCCGCGGCCTCCAACGCCTCCAGCGCGAACCGGGCCTCCGCCAGGAGCACTTGACCGGCGGCGGTCAGCGTCACGCTGTGGGTCGTCCGCTCGAACAGGACCGCTCCCAGCTCCGTCTCCAACTGACGGACGGCCCGGGACAACGGCGGCGGCGAGATGCCCAACCGGTCCGCCGCGCGGGCGAAGTTGAGCTCCTCGGCGACCGCGACGAAATAGCGCAGCGGACGGGACTCCATCGGCCTGCCCTTCGATCGGTATTGCCCTGAGGGTAACAAGCGGGAGCGAAGCGGTCCTTCAGTTCGGCGGGGTCCGGCGGCAGGCTCGACGACATCCCGACCACCGTTCTTCCAGGAGCAGTTCATGATCGTCGTCACCACTCCGACCGGCCAGATCGGCCGTGAGGTCGTCGCCCGTCTCCTCGACGACCCCGCCGCGGCCGCACCGGTCCGGGTGATCGTCCGCGACCCCGCCCGGCTCGACCCGCAGGTCCGTGACCGGGTGGAGGTCGTCCGGGGCTCGCACGCCGACCCCGCCGTCCTGAAGGAGGCGTGCGAGGGCGCGGACCGCGTGTTCTGGCTGGTCCCGCCGGACCCTGCCGTCGACAGCGTCGAGGGACAGTACCGGGCCTTCAACGAGTCGCTGTGCGAGGCGATCGGCGCCCAGGGCATCACCCGGGTCGTGGCCGTCTCCACCCTCGGCCGCGGCGTCGCGAGGAACGCCGGGCTGATCTCGGTGGGCCTCGCCATGGACGAGGAGATCGCCGCCACCGGCGTCCACTACCGGGCCCTGTGCCCGCCGGCCCTCATGGAGAACACCCTGCGCCAGGCCGCCGCGATCCGTGCCACGGGCGTCTTCGTCACGCCGCATCTGCCCGACCGGGTGCTGCGGCTGTGCGCCACGCGCGACATCGCCGCCGCGGCGGCCCGGCTGCTGCTCGACGACTCCTGGACCGGGCGGGCTGACGTCCCCCTGGTCAGCCCCGACGACCTCACCCCCGAGGGCATGGCCGCTGTTCTCGCCGAGGTGCTCGACCGGCCCGTGCGCGCCGAGTTCGTCACCGTCGCGGCACAGCAGGCCGCGATCCTGCGCTCCGGAGCGACCGAGGCCTGGGCGCAGGCGTACGCCGACATGATCGACGCCCAGAACGACCAGGGCTTCTACGGCGCCGTCCAGCTCCCCACCCCCGACCTCGCCCCCACCGGCTTCCGCCAGTGGTGCGAGGAGGTGCTCAGGCCGGCCGGGCCGGCCTGAGAGCCGGTGGTCCACCGGGTCCGAGCACGGATCAGCCCTGGTGGTTCACCGGGTCCGAGCCCGGATCAGCGCTCCAGCAGCATCCGCTGGAGCTCCCGGGCCGCCCGTGGCGGCGCGACGTCGCTGCGGTGCGCGAGGGCGATCGTGCGGTGCAGACCGGGCCGGGCGAGCGGGGTGACCCGCAGCCCGCGCCCGGACCGGGCGGCGACCATACGCGGGACGACCGCCACGCCCAGCCCGGCCCGCACGAACCCGAGCACCGCGTCCATCTCCCCGCCCTCCACCGCGAAGTCCGGTTCGAACCCCTCCGCACGGCAGGCGGCCACGGTGAGTTCCCGCAGGTCGTAGCCGTGCCGGAACATCACCAGGGGCTCGCGCTCCAGATCGGCGATCCGCACGGTCCGGCCCCCGTTCCCCGGCCTGGCGGCCTCGGGGGAGGACACCACGACCAGGTCCTCCCGCAGCAGCTCCACCGTCGTCAGGGCGGGGGACGGCGTCGGCAGGGGCAGGACGACCAGGGCCAGGTCGAGGGCGCCGCGGGCCAGCTCGCGGACGAGATCGTGCGAACCGCCCTCCTCGATCATCAGCCGGATGCCCGGGTAGCGGTCGTGGAAGGCGCGCAGCACGTCCGGCAGCAGGCCGGTGCACACGCTGGGCGTGGCCCCGAGCCGCACCCGCCCGCTGCGCAGCTGCACCAACTCCTGCACCTCGTACCGCGCGGTCTCGGTGTCCGCGAGGATGCGCCGGGCCAGCGGCAGCAGCGCCTCGCCCGCGTCGGTGAGCGTGATGTTGCCGCGCGCCCGCAGGAACAGATCCGCCCCCAACTCCCGTTCCAGCGCCTTGATCTGCTGCGACAGCGACGGCTGCGCGACATGCACGAGCTCGGCGGCGCGGGTGAAGTGCCGGGTCTCGGCGACGGCCACGAAGTACTGGAGCTGCTGGAACTGCATGCCGCAAGCCTAAACCGCCGATAGTCATCTCCTATGGAAACCAGGCAGACCATGTCTTGGACCGATGGGGTGGGCCGGTCCTACCGTCGGACCCATGGCTCTGGCACCGGGGACGGACCGAAAACCGTCCATGACGCGCATCATGTGGGACTCGTCCGTCGGCAAGAAGACCGTGATGGCCGTCAGCGGTCTGATCATGCTGTCGTACCTGGTCGTCCACATGCTGGGCAACCTCAAGATCTTCTTCGGATCGGGCGACTTCAACCACTACGCGCACTGGCTGCGCACCCTCGGCGAGCCCTTCCTGCACTACGAGTGGGCGCTGTGGATCATCCGCGTGGTCCTGGTCGCCGCCGTCGTCGCGCACGCCGTGTCCGCGTACCAGCTGAGCCGCCGCGGCATCAGGGCCCGTCCGACGAAGTACGTGCACAGCAAGCCGCGGGCCGACTACGCCACGCGCACCATGCGCTGGGGCGGAGTCATCCTCGCGCTGTTCATCGTCTGGCACATCCTGGACCTGACGACCGGCACCGTGCACAGCGGCGGCTTCCAGTCCGGACACCCGTACCAGAACGTGGTCGACACCTTCTCCACCTGGTACGGCAACGTCATCTACATCGTCGCGATGCTCGCGCTCGGCCTGCACGTCCGGCACGGCTTCTGGAGCGCCGCACAGACCCTCGGCGCCGGCAGCCGCACCCGTGACCGTGCCCTGAAGGCCGGCGCCGACGTCCTCGCGCTGCTGCTCACGGCCGGCTTCATCGCCGTCCCCGTGGGCGTCATGACCGGAGTGGTGAGCTGAACATGACTACCGAATACGCGGACTACCCGACCGGCGAGCCGATCGTCGACGCCAAGGCCCCTTCGGGCCCCATCGCCGAGCGCTGGGACAAGCGCCGGTTCGAGGCCAAGCTGGTCAACCCGGCCAACCGGCGCAAGCACACCGTGATCGTCGTCGGCACCGGGCTCGCGGGCGGCTCGGCCGGCGCCACGCTCGCCGAACAGGGCTACCACGTCGTCCAGTTCTGCTACCAGGACTCCCCGCGCCGCGCCCACTCCATCGCCGCGCAGGGCGGCATCAACGCGGCGAAGAACTACCGCAACGACGGCGACTCCGTGCACCGCCTCTTCTACGACACCGTCAAGGGCGGCGACTTCCGGGCGCGGGAGTCCAACGTCCACCGGCTCGCGCAGATCTCGGTCGAGATCATCGACCAGTGCGTGGCACAGGGCGTGCCCTTCGCCCGGGAGTACGGCGGTCTGCTCGACACCCGTTCGTTCGGCGGTGTGCAGGTCTCCCGGACCTTCTACGCCCGCGGCCAGACGGGCCAGCAGCTGCTGCTGGGCGCCTACCAGGCCCTGAGCCGGCAGATCGCCGCCGGGAACGTGGAGATGCACCCGCGCACCGAGATGCTCGACCTGATCGTCGTCGACGGGCGGGCCCGCGGCATCGTGGCCCGGGACCTCATCACCGGAAAGATCGACACGTACTTCGCGGACGCCGTCGTCCTCGCCAGCGGTGGTTACGGAAACGTCTTCTACCTGTCGACGAACGCGATGAACTCCAACGCCACCGCGATCTGGCGGGCGCACCGGCGCGGCGCGTACTTCGCCAACCCCTGTTTCACCCAGATCCACCCCACCTGCATCCCGCGCACCGGCGACCACCAGTCGAAGCTGACGCTGATGAGCGAGTCGCTGCGCAACGACGGCCGGATCTGGGTGCCGAAGGCCAAGGGCGACGACCGGCCGCCGAACAAGATCCCCGAGCAGGAGCGCGACTACTACCTGGAGCGGATCTACCCCTCCTTCGGCAACCTGGTCCCGCGCGACATCGCCTCCCGCGCCGCGAAGAACGTCTGCGACGAGGGCAAGGGCGTCGGCCCCGGCGGACAGGGCGTCTACCTGGACTTCGCCGACGCCATCGGGCGCATGGGGCGCAAGGCCGTCGAGGCCAGGTACGGCAACCTCTTCGACATGTACCAGCGGATCACCGACGAGGATCCGTACGAGGTGCCGATGCGGATCTACCCGGCCGTGCACTACACGATGGGCGGACTCTGGGTCGACTACGACCTGCAGACCACCGTCCCCGGCCTGTTCGCGATCGGCGAGGCCAACTTCTCCGACCACGGGGCCAACCGCCTCGGCGCCTCCGCACTCATGCAGGGCCTGGCCGACGGCTACTTCGTCCTCCCGGCGACCATCAACGACTACCTCGCCCGCAACCCGGACCAGGACGAGGTGAGCGACGAACACCCCGTCGTCCGCGAGGTGTTGGCCGAGACCCAGGACCGGCTCAACCTGCTGCTCGCGGTCGACGGAGACCGCACCCCGGACTCCTTCCACCGCGAAGTCGGCGAGCTGATGTGGGAGTTCTGCGGCATGGCCCGCACCGACTCCGGTCTGCGCAAGGCGCTGGAGCGCATCCCGCAGATCCGCGAGGAATTCTGGCGGCGCATCAAGGTCCCCGGCGTCGGCGAGGAGTTCAACCAGTCCCTGGAGAAGGCCAACCGGGTCGTCGACTACCTGGAACTCGCCGAGCTGATGTGCCTCGACGCCCTGCACCGCGCCGAGTCCTGCGGCGGCCACTTCCGCGAGGAGTCGCAGACCCCGGACGGCGAGGCCGCCCGCCGCGACGACACGTTCGGGTACGCGGCCGCCTGGGAGTTCACCACGACCGGCGAAGCCCCGACCCTGCACAGGGAAGACCTGGTCTTCGAGTACGTCCACCCCACCCAGCGGAGCTATGCATGAAGCTCAAACTGCGCGTCTGGCGGCAGCGCAACGCCGACGCCGACGGCCGGATGTCTACGTACGAGGTGGACGGCATCTCGCCCGACATGTCCTTCCTGGAGATGCTCGACACCCTCAACGAGGAGCTCATCCTGCGCGGCGACGACCCCGTCGCCTTCGACCACGACTGCCGTGAAGGCATCTGCGGCGCCTGCTCGCTCGTCATCAACGGCGACGCGCACGGACCGGAGCGCACCACCACCTGCCAGCTGCACATGCGGTCCTTCCGGGACGGCGACACGATCGACGTCGAGCCGTGGCGGGCCGCCGCCTTCCCCGTCGTCAAGGACCTGGTCGTCGACCGCGGCGCCCTCGACCGGATCATCCAGGCCGGCGGCTACATCACCGCCCCCACCGGCGCCGCGCCCGAGGCCCACGCCACCGCGGTGCCCAAGCCGGACGCCGACCTCGCGTTCGAGCACGCCGAGTGCATCGGATGCGGGGCATGCGTGGCCGCGTGTCCCAACGGGGCGGCGATGCTGTTCACCTCCGCCAAGGTCAACCACCTCAATGTGCTGCCCCAGGGCGCTCCCGAGCGCGAGACCCGGGTGCTGGACATGGTGGCGCAGATGGACGAGGAGGGCTTCGGCGGCTGCACCCTCGCGGGGGAGTGCGCGACGGCCTGTCCGAAGGGCATCCCGCTGATGTCCATCACGAGCATGAACAAGGAGTGGCTGCGGGCCACCCGCAAGGTCGCCAAGCGGTAGCGGCGCGGGGAGGTCCGCAGTCCGCGGGGCGCGCGTGCATCGTCGCTGGTCGCACGGTTGCCCGCGCCCCTCGTGGGCGGCGTCGCCCGGGATTCAGCAGCCGCACATCCCCGGGTTCCGCGCAGGACACGCCGAGGCCAGCCGGCCGCGGAAGAAAGCAGGTGCACATTCCCCATGCACCGTCCCCATCTTCTTCCGCTCGGCGCAGGAGACCTCATGACCGCCATGCCGCTCTCGCCCCCCGCCCTCGCCGTCCCGCCCGGCGGCAACGGCTACCTCGTGTCGCTGGCCCGGGACCAGGACGACGTCCGGGCCGCACAGCGACTGCGCCACCAGGTGTTCGCCGGGGAGCTCGGCGCCCGGCTCGACGGCCCCGAACCGGGCCTCGACACGGACGCCTTCGACGCCTACTGCGACCACCTTCTCATCCGGGACCGCGTCACCGGAGAGGTGGTCGGCACCTACCGGCTGCTGCCGCCCGAGCGCGCCGCGGTCGCCGGACGGCTGTACTCCGAGGGCGAGTTCGACCTGAGCCCGCTCGACGCGATCCGGCCCGGCATGGTCGAGGTCGGCCGCTCGTGCGTGCACCCCGACCACCGGGACGGCGCCGTCATCGGCCTCATCTGGGCCGGCATCGCCCGCTACATGGTGGACCGCGGCCACGAGTGGCTGGCCGGCTGCTGCTCGATCCCGCTGGCCGACGGCGGCACGCTGGCCACCGCGACCTGGGACCGGGTGCGCGACAAGCACCTGGCGCCGCCGGAGTTCCGGGTCCGGCCGCTGCTGCCCTGGACCCCCAGCGGCGTCGGCCCGGTCGCCCGCACCGAGCTCCCGGCCCTGCTGCGCGGCTACCTCCGCCTCGGCGCCTGGGTGTGCGGCGAGCCCGCCCACGACCCCGACTTCGGCGTCGCCGACCTGTACGTGCTGCTGTCGATGCGTCGGGTCAACCCGCGCTATCTGCGGCACTTCCTCTCGCTCGTCCCGGCGTGATGAGCGTCTGGCTGCCCAGCGCGCCCTGCACCCCGCGGGCGTGCGTGGAGACGACGGCGTCCCTCACGGGCCTGCCGCGGGCCGTGCTGCGGCTCACGACGGTCGTCCTGCTGGTCCTGGTCGGGGTCGTGCTGGCGCCGATCAGCGCCTGGATACCGTCCCGCGTGGTCCGCTCGTGGAGCCGGACCGTGGTGCGGGCGGCGGGGGTCCAGGTCCGGGTGACCGGGGCGACCGCGCCCACCTCGACCGGGCTGCTCCTGGTCGCGAACCACATCTCCTGGCTGGACATCCCGCTGCTGGCCGGCGTCCGCCCGGCCCGGATGCTCGCCAAGGCCGAGATCCGGCGCTGGCCGGTGGCGGGCGCGCTCGTCGCCAGTGGCGGAGTCCTGTTCATCGACCGGGACCGGCTGCGCGCCCTGCCCGAGACGGTCGCCCGGATCGCCGACACCCTGCGCGCCGGGCGGGCGGTCGCGGTGTTCCCCGAGGGGAGCACCTGGTGCGGCCGCGCCCAGGGGCACTTCCGGCGGGCCGTGTTCCAGTCCGCGCTGGACGCCGGAGTCCCCGTCCAGCCCGTGCACATCCGCTACCGGGACCGCGAGGGGGCGGCCAGCACCGTGGCCGCCTTCGTCGGCGACGACCCGCTGCTGGCCTCGCTGTGGCGGGTGGTGACGGCACGGGGCCTGGTCGCGGAGGTCGAGGTGCTGCCCGCGCTCGCCCCGGGCGACCACGCCGACCGCAAGGCACTGGCGGCGGCCGCCGGGACCCGGGTGCTGGGCGGTCCGCCGCAGCGCCAGAACCTCGCCCCGGCCCCCCGCCACGGCGAGCTCCCGACCTCGCGCCTCGTCCCGCGCGCCCGGCGCCGCCGGCCCGTCGGTCGCCGGGTCGAGGCGGGAGGCGGCTGACCCGTCGGCCCCGGGTGCGGGCGGCGGCGCCCGTCGAACGAATTTCCGGTGAGTGGGGGGCTCTCGGGCGGCTCCGATGGGATCATGGCGCATCCCGACCTCCGAGGGGAGCGCGCGTGAGCGGAAGCCCGGCCGGCCGAACGGTTCTCGTGACGGGAGGCAGCGGCTTCGTGGCCGCCCATCTCGTACATCAGCTGCTGGAACGCGGCTACCGCGTGCACACCACCGTGCGCTCCACGGCGGACCCGGCGAAGCTCAGGCCCCTGCACGCCCTGCGGGACGCCCATCCGGGTCGGCTCGAACTCTTCGAGGCGGACCTGCTGACGGAGGGCTCCTTCGACGAGGCGATGAAGGGCTGCGCGGTGGTCTTCCACGTGGCCTCGCCCTTCCTGATGCCGGAGAAGATCAAGGACGGCCGACGGGACGTGGTGGAACCCGCCCTGCGGGGCACACGCAACGTCGTGGCGGCCGTCGAGCGCACGGAGACGGTCGAGCGTCTCGTCCTCACCTCCACCGTGGGCGCGATCTTCGGCGACTACTCCGACGTACGGGCGATGGACGACCAGACCCTGTCGGAGAAGTACTTCAACACCACCAGCACGGTCGAGAACAACCCGTACCACTACGCCAAGACGGTGGCCGAGCAGGCGGCCCGGGAGGCCGAGGCCGCCCAGCGCCGCTGGCGGATGGTCTCCCTCAACCCCGGTCTGATCCTGGGCCCGTCGCTCACCCCGGCCTCGGACTCGGGCAGCCTGTTCCTTCTCGACGAGCTCTTCAAGGGCTACTTCTTCTACGGCGCCCCCGACTTCAGCTTCACCACCGTCGACGTCCGGGACGTGGCGGCGGCCCACATAGCGGCGGCGGAACACCCCGAGGCGCACGGCCGGTACATCGTCGCGGCGCAGGAGATGACCTCCTTCCACCAGATGGCGAAGGCCCTGCTGAAGCACCACCCGAGAAACCGGCGCCTTCCCCGCACCGCCCTCCCGCACTGGCCGGTCCGCATCCTCGGCCCCGCCTTCGGCCTCTCCCAGGCCTACATCCGCAACCATCTCGGCATCCGCTTCCGCGTCGACAACCGCAGAAGCACCGAGGAACTCGGCCTCGTCTACCGCCCGGTCGAGGAGACCCTGGTGGACCACTACCGCTCCTGGCAGGAGCAGCGGCAGCGGAGCTAGCGGTTCCGCTCCCGGTCCACGATCGCGGCCAGCCGGCGGTAGGAGTCCAGCAGCGCGGCACGGTCGTAGGTGCTGGTCGTGACGAGGATCTCCTGGGCGTCGGTCTCGTTCAGCAGGGTCTCCAGCTCGTCGGTCACCTGCTCCTCGGAGCCCGCGATGTGGCCGCCCAGGCCGGACTCGTAGAAGCCGCGTTCCTTCGCGGTCATCGTGCGGGTCTCGACCTGCCCGGCGGGCGGCAGCGGCGGGAAGGTGCCGTGGGTGCGGGAGTACGCCATCGACCAGGCCTCCGGCAGCAGCAGACGGCGTGCCTGCTCGGGGTCGGCGGCCACCACGACCGTGCCAGAGACGACGACGTAGGGCTGCGCCGCCCAGGGGGAGGGACGGAAGTGCGTGCGGTAGTGGTCGATGCCCCGCCGCATCCGCTCCCGGTCGCGGAGGTCGCCGATGACCAGCGGCAGGCCCGCACGGGCCGCGATCGTCGCGCCCTCGCCCATGGCCAGCACGAACGGGGGCACGCCGAGGCCCTCCGCCGGGTACGCGTGCACCCGGGTCGGGGAGCCGCCCCGGAACCAGCCGAGCAGTTCCGCCAGCTGGGCCGCGAAGTCGTCGGCGTCGGCGTCGTCCTTGTCCCGGCCGAGCGCCCGGCGCACGCCGTCGGTGAAGCCCACCGAGCGGCCCAGGCCCATGTCGATCCGGCCCGGGAAGAGCGACTCCAGGACGCCGAACTGCTCGGCCACCACCAGCGGCCGGTGGTTGGGCAGCATCACCCCGCCCGTGCCGACCCGGATCGTGCGGGTCGCACCGGCCACGGCGGCCGCGAGGACGGTCGGCGCGGAACCCGCCACCCCGGGCACGCCGTGGTGCTCGGACACCCAGAAGCGGTGGTAGCCCAGCCGCTCGGCCTCCCGTGCCAGCGCCACGGTGTCCCGCAGCGCCTCGGCGGCGGTGTGCCCCTCGCGGATGCGCGAGCGGTCGAGGACGGAGAAGCGGGCCGAGGCGATCACGGAACTCATACGAGGTTCAACACCGCACGGCCCGCAGGATTCCTGAGCCGCTCCACCAGTCAGAGCATGCCGGTCACCCCTCGGGGCGCAGCAGGCCGCGCTCGTAGGCCTTCACCAGGTGCTGGGGCACGAGGTGGCGGACGCCGTCGACCGTGATCGGCACGAGTCGCGGTGTGCTCGCCTTCCACTGGGCGCGGCGGTGCCGGGTGTTGCTGCGGGACGTCTTCCGCTTGGGGACGGCCATGGGAACCTCCTCGATCGGCTCGGGGTGAGCTGCGAGGACGCTATATGAAAATGGATTCCATGAGCAATAAGGCGTGTCCTAGGGTGGACGCCGTGACCGACAGCAGCAGGCGGCCCGTCGCCGTGTTCGATCTGGACAACACCCTCGCCGACACGGCCCACCGGCAGCGGTTCCTGGAGCGCAGTCCGCGCGACTGGGACGCGTTCTTCGCGGCCGCGCCGCACGACCCGCCGCTCCCGGAGGGCATCGCGCTGGTGCTGGCCAGTGCCGAGGAGTGCGAGGTCGTCTACCTCACCGGCCGGCCCGAGCGCTGCCGGCGGGACACCCTGGCCTGGCTCGTCGCGCAGGGCCTGCCGGAGGGGCGCGTCCACATGCGGCGCAACGACGACCGCAGGCCCGCCCGGCGCACCAAGCTGGAGGTCCTGCGCAGGCTGGCCCGCGACCGCGATGTCCGCATGCTCGTGGACGACGACGAACTCGTGTGCGACGACGCCGAACGGGCCGGCTTCACCGTCGTCCGGGCGCGCTGGACGGCTCCGAGCGGTGCGCTCGAGCAGGCGCAGGAGGGCGAGGGCCGGACCTGAAGGGCCTCGGCTCCGGCCGTCGGTCCGACCCCCCGGCCCCGGCCGTCAGTCCGACTCGTCCAGGCGGAAGCCGACCTTCAGACCCACCTGCCAGTGCGCGATCCCGCCGTCCTCGATCTGGCCGCGCACCTGGGTCACCTCGAACCAGTCCAGGTTGCGCAGCGTCTGCGAGGCGCGGGCGACGCCGTTGCGGACGGCCTGGTCGACACTGTCCGGCGAGGTGCCGACGATCTCCGTGACCCGGTAGGTGTGGTTCGACATCAGGTGCTCCTCTCGACCGTGACGGCGTCGTCACGTGTGTCACGCGTCACTCCACCGTGCCCCAAGGTGCGGCGGAGCGCGAGGCGTCGAGGCGAAGGGGCGACGGGATGACGGGGTGACGGGACGACGGGCCCGGGGTCGATCGCCCGGGCCCCTCTTGACCGCTCGCATTGGTCCATACCAAAATCCGGAGGCACCCGCTCGAGCGCCGCGCTCGTCCCCCATGTCGGGCCCCTCGCCCTGTCCGCCAGACAGAACAGGACCCCCGTGAGACGTCGCCTCCTCGCCCTTGTCTGCGTGTCCGCCTTCCTCCTCACCGCCTGTGGCGTGCTCCCCGGGACGGGGGGACCGGACCGGCGGACGGTCACCGTGTGGCTGATGAAGGACAGTGCCTCGCAGGAGTTCCTCGACCGGTTCACCGCCGACTTCGAGCACGACCACCCGGATCTCGACCTCGACATCCGCATCCAGCAATGGACCGGCATCGGCGACAAGGTGGAGACCGCGCTCACAGCCGACGACAAGAACGGGCCGGACGTCATCGAGGTCGGCAACACCCAGGTCCCGCAGTACGTCGACGGAGGCGGACTGCTCGATCTGACGCTGGAGTCCGCGGCGAAGTGGGGGAGGGACGACTGGCTGCCCGGCCTCTCCGAACCGGGACAGCAGCGCTTCCACCAGTACGGCATCCCCTGGTACGCGGCCAACCGTGTGGTGATCTACCGCAAGGACCTCTTCGCGCGGGCCGGCGTCACGGCCCCGCCCCGCACCCGCGCTGATTGGCTCGCCGCGACCGAGAAGCTGAACTCGGGCGGCAACCAGGGCATCTACCTGGCCGGCCAGGACTGGTACACCCTCGCCGGGTTCATCTGGGACGAGGGCGGCGACCTCGCCACCGAGGACGGCGGCCGCTGGACGGGCGCCCTCGACACCCGGGCCGCCCTGCGCGGCATGGACTTCTACCGACGGCTCCAGGCGCTCGGCGACGGCCCCGTCGCGGCGGACGAGGACCACCCGCCCCAGGCCGGGGAGTTCGCCGGGGGCAAGGTGGCGCAGATCGTGGGCGTGCCCGGACTGGCCCAGGCGGTGCTCGAGCAGAACCCCGCGCTGGAAGGCAAGCTGGGCTTCTTCCCCGTGCCCGGCAAGAGCGAGAGCAGGCCCGGCGCGGTCTTCACCGGGGGCTCCGATCTGGTCGTCCCCCGCAGGACGGACGTCCGCAAGGGCGCCGTCGCGGTGGTCGCGGCGCTGACCGGCGCCAAGTGGGACACCGAGCTGGCCCGCACCATGAACTACGTGCCGAACAAGGCGAAACTGGCGAAGGCCGTCGCCGGTGAGGAGGGGGTCGCGGCGATGGCGGCGGGGGCCGCGCAGGGCCGCGCGACCCCCAGCACACCCGAGTGGGCCGCCGTCGAGGCGGACAACCCGATCAAGGGCTATATGACGAAGGTGCTCACCGGCTCCGACCCGGCGACCGAGGCCCGCCGCGCCTCACGCCTGATCACGGAGGCGCTGCGGGTGGCCGCTTGAGCGCCGCCCGCCGCGCCTCCCGCGGTCTTCAGCGCACGGTGCTCAGCGACAGCGCGAAGCGGCCCGCGCCGTCGGTCCACCAGTGGGTCGACTCCAGTCCGGCGGCGTGCAGTTCCGCTCGTACTCCCTCCTTCCGGAACTTCGCCGACACCTCGGTGCGCAGTTCCTCGCCGGCCGCGAAGTCGACCGCGAGATCCAGCGCGGGCACCTTCACGGTCTGCGCCGTCCGGGAGCGCAGCCGCATCTCGATCCACTCGTTCTCCGCGTCCCAGAGAGCGACGTGGTCGAAGGCGTCGGGGTCGAAGTCGGCGCCCAGTTCCCGGTCGACCACGGCCAGGACGTTCTTGTTGAACGCGGCCGTCACACCGGCCGAGTCGTCGTAGGCCCGCACCAGGACCCCCTCGTCCTTGACCAGGTCGGTGCCGAGCAGCAGGGCGTCGCCCGGTGCGAGCAGTGCGCGCACCGAGGACAGGAACACCGCGCGCTCGGCCGGCAGCAGATTGCCGATCGTGCCGCCGAGGAAGGCGACCAGACGCGGGCCGGGGGTGTCGGGCAGCGTCAGCCGCGCGGTGAAGTCGGCGATCAGGGCATGGACGTTCAGGCCGGGCCGCTCGGCGATCAGGGCCTGCCCGGCCTGGGCGAGGGCGCTCTCGCTGACGTCGACCGGCACATATGTGTCCAGCTCCGTCATGGCGTCGATCAGGTAGCGGGTCTTCTCCGAGGAGCCCGAGCCGAGCTCGACGAGCGTGCGGGCGCGGGCCGCCGCGGCGATCTCACCGGCCCGGTCCACGAGGATCTCGCGCTCGGCGCGCGTCGGGTAGTACTCCGGCAGTTCGGTGATCCGCTCGAACAGCTCGCTGCCGTGCGCGTCGTAGAACCACTTCGGCGGCAGGGTCTTCGGGTTCGCGGTGAGGCCGCGCTGGACGTCGGCGCGCAGGGCGGCGTCCGTGGCGTCCTCGGGGAGGGTGCGGGTGATCTGGAACGGGCTCACGTGCCGGTCTCCTTGGGTGGTGCGGACGCCACGTCCGGGCTCGGGTCCTTGAGCGGGGTGAGCAGGACGTCGGCGCGGCTCGCCGCGAGCAGGGTGCGGTCGGGGACCTCCTGCCAGCGCGGATCGTCGTCGTACGGTTCGGAGGCCACGACCGTGCCCCGGCCGGGCTCCGCGAGATACCACAGGGTGTCGCCCCAGGCGGTCGCGGTGATGGACTCGCCGTCGGTGAGCAGCAGGTTGAGCCGGGACCCGGGGGCCGCGCCCGCGACCTCCAGGACGGTGTCCGTCAGCGCCTGGCTCTCCGTGTCCCCGCCGCGCAGCCGGGCCAGCACCAGCGCCCACACGAACGCGGAGTCGTTGCGGGCCTCCATCGACAGCAGGTCGGCGGCGGGCAGGGAGCCGGTCAGCGGCGCCAGCGAGCGCGGCCAGTCGGCGACCGCCCCGTTGTGGCTGAACAGCCAGGTCCCGGCCGCGTACGGGGCCGCGGCGGCCTCCCCGTCGGCCCCGGCCAGGGTGGCGTCCCGTACGGCGGCCAGCAGGGACCGGGTGCGGACCACCCGGGCCAGGTCGGCGAAGGACAGGTCCGCCCAGATCGGCCCCGCCCGGCGGTAACGGGCCGGCTTCGGGTCGCCGTCGGCGTACCAACCCACCCCGAAACCATCGGCGTTGACCGTCCCGTACCGCTGCCGCCGGGGTGCCCAGGACTGGCGGTACAGACTGTGCGGGGGCTCCGTCAGAAGCCGTCCGAGCTGCTCCTCGGGCCCCAGATAGGCGAGGTGACGGCACATCAGACGGCTTCCGAGCGGGCCGTGCGGAACCCGGAGAAGATCTGCCGCCGGATCGGGTAGTCCCAGTTGCGGAAGGTGCCCCGGCAGGCCACCGGGTCCACCGCGAACGAACCGCCGCGCAGCACCTTGTACTCGGGGCCGAAGAACACCTCCGAGTACTCCTTGTACGGGAACACCCGGAACCCGGGGTACGGAAGGAAGTCGCTGGACGTCCACTCCCATACATCGCCGATCAACTGCCGTACGCCGAGCGGGGATTCCCCCTCCGGGTAGCTCCCGGCGGGCGCCGGGCGCAGATGGCGCTGGCCCAGGTTGGCGTGCTCGGGGGCGGGGTCCGCGTCGCCCCACGGGTAGCGCGTCGAGCCGCCGGTCGCCGGGTCGAAGCGGGCCGCCTTCTCCCACTCGGCCTCGGTGGGCAGCCGGCGTCCGGCCCAGCGGGCGTAGGCGTCGGCCTCGTACCAGCACACGTGCAGCACGGGCTCGTCGGGCGGTACGACCTCGGTGACCCCGAAATGCCGGCGCAGCCACTGCCCGCCGTCGCGGCGCCAGAACAGCGGGGCGTGGATGCGGTGCCGGCGGATGTGCGCCCAGCCCTCCCTGGTCCACCACCGCTCGTTCCCGTAGCCGCCGTCGTCGATGAACGCCTGGTACGCGGCGTTCGTCACCGGCGTCGTGTCGATGTGGAAGGGCGCCACCTCGCGCCGGTGCGCGGGCCGTTCGTTGTCCAGCGCCCAGGGCTCACCGGAGGTGCCCATCGTGAACGGGCCGCCGGGCACGAGGACTTCGGCCGGGCCGGTGAACAGCGGTACCGGCTCCGGGTCGGGGGCGGTGAGGGCCTGCGGTCCGGTGCGGAGCTGATGGGTGATCAGCATCGTCTCGTCGTGCTGCTGTTCGTGCTGCGCGATCATCCCGAAGGCGAACCCGGCCTCCGTCAGCCGGGTGCCGTGGAAGTCGGCCGACTCCAGCAGGTCGGTCACCCGGCCGCGCACCTCCGCCGCGTACCGGCGTGCCTCGGCGGGCGGCAGCAGCGGCAGCGAGGGCCGTTCGGCGCGCGAGTGCTCGAAGGCGTCGTACAGTCCGTCGATCTCGGGGCGCATCGCCTCCCGGCCGCCCACCGCGCGCAGCAGCCACAGCTCCTCCTGGTTGCCGATGTGGGCGAGGTCCCACACCAGCGGGGACATCAGCGGGGAGTGCTGGGCGGTGAGGTCGGGCTCCTCCACACAGCTGGTCAGCAGCGTGGTGCGCTCGCGGGCCGTGGTGAGCGAGGCGAGCACGCGGGCGCGCAGGGTGTCCGCGTCGAGGGCGGCGGGCTCGGCGCCCGTGTCCGGGGCGGGCTCGGTGTCCAGGGCGGGCTCGGTCATGTGCGGAGGTCCTTCCCGTGCGCGCGGGTGTCCGTGCCGCGCAGGCGCTCGAGCTGGTCGTCGGCGGGCGTGCGGCCCTTGCGGACGTAGCGGTCCAGGTAGTCCGTCACGGCGCCCATCACCTGGTCGGAGGCGCCGAGGCGGGGCAGGGCCCGCAGCGCCGTGGCGAAGCAGGCGACGGCGACCTCGTGCAGTTCGGGGTCGGTCAGCGCGAACCGGGCCGCGTCGATCCACAGCGGATTGTGCGGGGCGGGCAGCGGCCGGGCGCGTTCCGTCAGCGGCTTCACGGCGCGGTAGGCCACCTCGGCGGCCTCCGGGTCCTCGAACAGGGCGGTCGTCACGGCGAGCGGCACGATCCAGCCGTCGTCGCCGGGCTGCGCGTCGATCATGCGCAGCTCCAGGTGGCCGCGCGGTCTGACCGGCGGGAACAGGGTCGTCAGGTGGTAGTCGAGATCCTCGCGGGTCGGCGCACCCGTCCGGGTCCACTGCCGGAACGTGAGCCGTTCGGGCACGTCCCACGGCCCGCTGTCGCGCCGGACGCACATCACGGGCGCGTCCAGCACATGCCGGGCCCAGGCCGCGCGCGGATCGCCGTCCAGGACGGGCCCGCCCGCGCGGTCCCTGCCGATCTCCATCCACAGCAACTGCCGGGTGGAGCGCCAGCCGGTGGGGGCGCCGCGGAGCAGCGGGGAGTTGGCGAAGGCCGCCACCAGCACCGCGCCCAGGGTGTGCGACAGCCACCAGCGGCGGCCGTGTCCCAGCGGGCCCGGCTCCTCGTACCCGGCGTCCAGGCAGACCTGCACGGAGGCCGAGGTGCACATCATGGCCCGGCCGGCCGGGCCCTTGCGGTCGAGGCACGCCTCCATGGCGTCGTAGCGCGGCTCGTGCAGGAACCGGCGCGGGGCGTGCCAGGGATCCGTGCCGCTGCCGGCGAGAGCGAGGCCTTGCTCGCCCAGGGTCGCGCGGACGGCGGCGAGGTCGGCGGAGACGATGCCCACGCACTCCATCAGGGAGGCGGCGGGCGGCGAGCTGAGTTCCAGCTGGCCGCCGGGTTCGATCGTGAGCGGTGAGCTCAGGGGCACGTCCCGCAGCGCGGCGTAGGCCGCTTCGAGTCGTTCGGGTGTGACGGGGAGCTGCGGCGTGCGCAGCTCGTGGACCAGCCATTCCACCTCGACCCCGATGGTGCGGGGTGGGCCGGTCTTGAAACAGATGCCCCGGACCAGGGCCTCCACCTCGGCTTCGGTGAGGGCGCTGCGGGGCTCTGTTCCGTCGGTACAGTCGCTGACCGAGTCGGACATGTCGGGATCCTCCTGAGATTCCACCATGCCACCGGTCCGGCCTCGGTGCGGCCGGACAGGCATCGCTCGTCCCACCCAAGACCCTCGATCCGGATCGCACAAGGGTGCACAACGGCACTTTTGGGACCGGGAATCGATGATTCCAGGCGTTTTCTGTGCGTGTGCAGAGTGTTCACGTACCCGGGAAACTCTGTTGCACACGATGTCCAGGATCGCTCACGATGCGTGCATGAGCACGACGGGGGAGACCGGCGGGGTGCGAGACGCCGCGCTGCACGCGATCATGGAGTCCACGGGGGTGGCGCCATGAGCGCGCGGCTGCGCGGTATCGCGCGGGAGACGGAGGAGATCGTCGCGGCGGGCGCCTACCGCACGTCCGACGGGCGCACGGTGGCTCTCGCGGAGGCGATCGAGGCGGCCCGCGCGGGCACGCGGATGCTGGGACCGGGACCGGTGGAGGTGCCGAGGAGCCGGTCCGCAGCCACGGCCGACACCCTGGACACGCCTGCCGAGCCCGTCGTCGAGGTCACGGGCGAGAGCAGCCTGGAGGCCGCCCGTCGGCTCGCCGACGCGCCGGTCGCCGTCCTGAACTTCGCTTCCGCCCGCAACCCCGGCGGCGGCTACCTCAACGGCGCCCAGGCGCAGGAGGAGGCCCTGTGCCGGGCCTCCGCGCTGTACACCTGTCTGCTGCAGGCCCGCGACTTCTACGACCATCACCGAGCCCACCGCGACCCGTTCTACACCGACCGGGTCATCCATGCGCCGGCCGTGCCCGTCTTCCGCGACGACCGGGGCCGCCTGCTGGACGAGCCGTTCGCCGCGGGCTTCCTGACGGCCGCCGCGCCCAACGCGGGCGTGGTGCTGCGGACGACGCCGGAGCGGGCGTCCGCGTTGCCGGCGGCGCTGGCCGTCCGCGCCGAGCGCGTTCTGGAGACGGCCGCCGCGCACGGCTACCGGCGGCTGGTGCTGGGCGCGTGGGGCTGCGGTGTGTTCCGCAACGACCCCGCGCAGGTGGCGGAGGCGTTCCGAACGCTGCTGGGCCCCGGCGGACGGTTCGGACGGACCTTCGAACACGTGGTGTTCGGGGTGCTGGACCGGACACCGGGAACCGTGGTGCTGGCCGCCTTCGAGAAGACGTTCGCCCGGACCTGGTCGAACCGGGCTCAGGTCCAGCCGTAGCGCTCGTGCAGTCGTCGGCGTACCAGGTCGAAGCGCATCCGGTCCAGCGCGCAGGCCTCGCGGCGCATGCCGTCCTCGTGCAGACGCAGGACGCGGTCGACGTCCACCCAGGAGTCCCGCCCGGTGCGGTCCCATGGGCCGCTGCCGATCGGCACCCACTCCCGGTCGCCGTCATGGCGCTTGCTGGAGAGCTGCACCGCGAGGAAGGTGCCGCGCGGCTCCCGGGCGACGACGAGCACCGGGCGGTCCTTGCCCCGGCCGTCGTTCTCCTCGAAAGGCACCCAGGTCCAGACGATCTCACCGGGGTCGGGATCGCCGTCGTGCGCAGGCGAGTACTCGGTGCGCACCCGGCCGACCTCGCGGGGGTCGGCCTCGATCGTGGCGGAGGGGCCGAAGCGGCCCGGATTGTTCTCATCGGTAGACGTGCTCACGGGGGCACCTTACGGTCCGCCCCCGTGAGCACGTCCATGACCTTCGTTACTTCTCCTCTGTCACTTCTCCACTGTCACTTCTCCTCGACCGGCACCTTCTGCGAAGGCGGCGCGGCGACCCCGTTGAGCGGCGAAGCCCCGCCCGGCGTCTGCCCGTTCTGGTTCATCGACGAGAGCAGCTGACGTGCCAGCCCCAGCCCCGTCCCGCCCATGGTGAGCGCCTTGGCCAGCATGTCGGCCACGCCGTCGGCGCCGTTGAGCACCACCATGTTGTCGACGTTGCCGAACGCGGACGCGCCCGCCTGGACGATCTCCGGCCACTTCTCCGCGAGTTGCTGCGCGACGACGGCCTCCTGGTTCTCGGCGAGGGCGGCGGCACGGGCCTTGATGGCGTCGGCCTCGGCAAGGCCCTGGGCCCGGTTCGCCTCGGCCTTCGCGAGACCCTTCGCCTGCGTGGCGGCGGCCTCCGCCTCACCGGTGGTGCGGGTCTCCGTCGCCTTGGCCTCGGCGGCCGAGATCCGCGCGTCGCGCTCGGCGTCGGCCAGCGTCCGCTTCTCGTACGCCTTGGCGTCGGCCGGCTTGCGGACATCGGCCTGGAGCTGCTGCTCACGCCGCTGCGCCTCGAGTTCGGCGACCCGGGTCTCCTGGACCACGACCTCCTGGCGGGCCGCGGCGTCGGCGAGCGGACCGGCCTGCCGGGCCTTGGCGTTGGCCTTGTCCTGCTCGGCCTGGTACCCGGCCTTGAGGATCTCGCTGTCCCGGGTGGCCTCCGCCATCCGGCCGAACGCCAGCTGCTCGGCCTCGGTGGCCAGCCGGTCGGCCTCGGCCTGCGCGATGCGCGCGTCCCGGCGCACGGCTGCCAGATGCGGGGCGGACAGGTTCTTGATGTACCCGGTCGGGTCCTCGATCTCGTGGATCTGCAGGGAGTCCACGATCAGGCCCAGCTTCTCCATCTCCGTACCGCACGCGGCGCGGGCCTGTCCGGTCAGCTTCTCCCGGTCGCGGATCATGTCCTCGACCGTCAACCCGCCGACG
Organism: Streptomyces sp. NPDC002623; assembly: GCF_053592635.1. NCBI lineage: Bacteria > Bacillati > Actinomycetota > Actinomycetes > Kitasatosporales > Streptomycetaceae > Streptomyces > Streptomyces sp. NPDC002623. The sequence goes on from NZ_JBSFWB010000020.1 coordinate 97,495, forward strand.
ATGGCGCGCAGATGACCGGCGAACACGGTGTGCACGCGCTCCGCCATCAGCTTCTGCTGGTCGAGGAAGCGGCGGGCCGCGTTGGCGATCGACACGAAGTCGTCGCCCACCTTGAAGATGACCACGCCCCGCACCTTCAGCGGGATCCCCTGGTGGGTGACGCAGTCCACGTGCAGTTCCGTCTGGTTGAGGTCGAGCGAGAGCTTGCGGACCGCCTGCATCCCCGGCGTCACGAGGGTGCCCCGCCCGGTGACGATACGGAAGCCCATGCCCTCCTCGAGGCCCTCCAGCTTGTGCTTCGAACCGGAGATGATGAGCGCCTCGTTGGGCTCCGCGACCCGCCACATCAACTTGAACGCACCGATCAGGACGAGGACGGCGCCGAATGCCGCCCCGACGAGAATTCCGACTTCCATGGGCATGCGCTCCCCCTGTTCAGGGTGCCCTGGGGGCACCGAACGTAAAGGGAGTGTGAGCCCGCGCACGCGCCGTGTACACACGCTGTCGAACCGCTGTTGCCCGCTCGGTACCCACTGTTGCGCGCTCGGTACAGACGACGGCCCACGCGCATCAGCAGCCTCAACCGCCGTACATCGCCGAGACGTAGACCGTCCGCGGCGGCAGGTACTCCACCACCGTGACCATCGTGCCGCGCTCGATGCGTTCCGTGCCGGTGGCGGCATATGCGAGAAAGTGCTCGGCGCCGCCGCGCACCCGGACGATCACCTCGCCGACGAGCCCGGGCCCGACCGTTCCGGTGACCCGCCCCATGAGCCCGACCATCGACGCTTCGTCCATGGTCACAGAGTAGGGGCCACAACGCCGTTACACCGCCGGGCTTTCCACGCCGGCCTGCTCCGGGGGCCAGCTCTCGTGCCAGCGCAGCTCCGCCTCCAGCTGTGCGGCGAGCGAGATCAGCAGCGGCTCGCTGTTCGCCGGGCCGAGCAGTTGCGCCCCGACCGGCAGCCCGCCGGGCGTGAAGCCGGCCGGCACGTTGACGCCGGGCCAGCCCAGCACGTTCCACGGCCAGGCGTACGGACACGCGGCGATCATGGCGCGGTCGGTGGCGAATCCGCTCAGGTGCAGCATGGCCCCGACGCGGGGCGGGGGAGCGGCCGTCGTCGGCGCGAGGACCACGTCGTACGTCTCGAAGAAGCGGCCGATACGGCGGTGCAGGACGGCCTCCGCACGCCGGGCCGCGCGCAGCGGGACCCCGCCCAGCAGCCGGCCCAGCCGGGCGGCTTCGTGGGTGCGCCGGTCGAGGAGCGCGGGGAAGGGCGCCTCGGCGACCCGCTCGGCGAGACCCGCGGTCGCCCGCGGCAGAAAGGTGAGCCCGATCTGCCCGTACGGCGGGTCGGCCTCCTCGACGGTGTGCCCCAGGTCGGCGAGTCTCTCCGCGAGTTCGAGGACCCGGGCGCGCACCTCGGGGAGCAGTCGGGCGGGCGCGGCGGTGAACGGAGGTTTCAGCGAGAGCGCAATCCGCAGCCGCCCGGGGTCACGGCCCGCTGCCGCCGAGGCGTCCACGGCGGGCGGCCGGTGCGGGTCGTGGGCGTGGTTGCCGCTCGCCGCGTCGAGCAGCAGGGCCGCGTCGGCGACGGTCCGGGCGAGGGTGCCGTTGACCGTGATGCCCTGGAAGGACTCGCCGAGCGGCCAGGTCGACACGCGGCCGCGCTGCGGCTTGATGCCGATCAGATGCGTCCAGGAGGCCGGGATGCGCACGGAGCCGGCCCCGTCCGAGCCGAGCGCGGCCGGCACCAGGCCCGCCGCCACCGCGGCCGCCGAGCCGCCGGAGGAGCCGCCCGGGGTGTGCTCGGGGCTCCACGGGTTGCGGGTCGCGCCGAAGGCCGGGCCCTCGGTGAACGGCCACTGCCCGAGCTCGCAGGTGTTGGTCTTGCCGACGATCACGGCCCCCGCCGCGCGCAGCCGCCGTACCGCCTCTCCGTCCTCGGCGACCGGCGGATGCGCGCCCTGGCAGCCGAAGGCGGTCGGCTCGCCCGCCACGTCCATGTCGTCCTTGACGGCGACGGGGACGCCGAGCAGGGGCCCGCGCGTCCCGGGCGCGACGGCGCCCAACTCCCGGTCGGCGGCGTCCGCTTCGGCGAGCGCGGCCTCCTCGCGCACGATCCGGAAGGCGTTGAGGGTGCCCTGCGTGGCCGCGATCCGGGCGAGGGCCCGCTCGACGAGCTGCCGGGAGGTCACCTCCCCGGCCGCCAGGGCGCGGGCGGACTCGGCCAGGCCTTGGGCACGGTCAAGCGTCATGGCGGGACCACCTCCGGGTGCACGGTGTCTGCGTACACGATGTCTACCGGAGAGTAACTCTCGAGCGGGCGGTGCTGTACAGGTTTCGCACAGGTGTCGTCCAGTCCCGCGCAAACCATTGACGTGCACCTGCCCCAGCTCTACTTTCTGCTCGACTTCTCGAACTTTGTTCGACATGTCGGACACCTGAAGCCGTATACGAACCCGTACCTGAGCCCGCGCCTTATGCACGAGTCCCTGGGAGAGCCGCCCGTGACCACACGCCCCTCCACCCCCTCCCGCCGCGCCCTGCTCCGGGCCATGGCCGCCCTGCCCGTGTCGGCCCTGGTCCTGGGCGAACTGCCCGGACTTCTCGGCACGGCCGCGGCCGCCGCCCCCGCGAGCGGCTCCGCCACCCGCTACACCATCGTCCCGTTCCTCAACAGCAACGACGGCACGGTGAACGTCTACCAGTCCGACGACGCCACGGACTTCCGGCTGGTGCAGTCCTCCGCCTACACCCCGCCGAGCAACCGCATCCGCGACGCGAGTGTCTTCAAGCACACCAACGGCTACTACTACGTCACGTACACCACCCACACCTGGCAGGACACCAGCACCACCATCGGCTTCGCCCGCAGCTCCGACCGGGTCAACTGGACGTTCCTGTACGACTACACGGTCCCGATCGCCAACCTCTCCCGCGCCTGGGCGCCGGAGTGGTTCGTCGACAGCGACGGCAGCGTCAACGTCATCGTGTCCTGCTCGGTCACCAGCGACGAGTGGATCTTCACCCCGTATCTGCTCAAGGCGACCAACACCGCTCTCACGGCGTGGAGTTCACCGGTCGCGCTGTCCGGCATCGGGTCGAACCACATCGACACGTACATCGTGAAGGTCGGCTCGACCTACCACGCGTTCACCAAGAACGAGACGGCGAAGTACATCGAGTACGGCACGGCGTCGAGCCTCGCCGGCCCGTACACGATCACCAGGACCGGCGACTGGGCCGGCTGGGGCAGCTACCGCGAGGGCCCCTCGGTCATCCAGCTCGACAACGGCGCCTGGCGCATCTTCTTCGACGGCTACGGCGACGGCAACTACTACTACAGCGACAGCTACGACACCTTCGCCACCTGGACCGCGCCCAAGGCGCTGCCCGGCATCTCGGGCACGGCACGGCACTTCACGGTCATCAAGGAGACGGTGACCGGCGGCCCGACCCTCGCGAAGAGCGTCACCCGGTCGTTGAGCTCCGCCAACTACACCACCCGCTACTGGCAGGAGCAGTCCGCGCTGCTCAACCTGCCCGTGGTGACCAGCTCCAGCACCACCGCCGAGAAGCAGGCGTCCACCTTCACCGTGGTGGCCGGCCTCGCCGACGCCAACGGATACTCCTTCCGCGACGCCGCCGGCAACTATCTGCGCCACTACAACTACCGGGCCCGCTTCGACGCCAACGACGGCACGGCCACGTTCGCGAAGGACGCCACCTTCGTCGCCCGGACCGGCACCACGAGCAGTGCGATCCGCTTCGAGTCGTACAACTACCCCGGCTACTACCTGCGCCACTACAACTACCAGCTCAGCGTGGCCCTGACGGACGGCACCGACCTCTTCCGCCAGGACAGCTCGTTCGTGCCGGCCACCGCCTGGGCCTAGAGCCTGTTCGAGCCGGCCGCATGACGCGGAACCGGGCCGGGATGACGGGTCCCCGGCCCGGTGGTCATGCGCTCGTCTCCGTCACCGGTGGTGCGGCGACGTCAGGTAGTGCTGCCTGAGGAGCTCCTTGCCGTAGTCGTTGCCGTTGGGCGTGCGGACGACGGAGTGGACGTGCTTCTGGGTCGCGCCGCTGCCCTGGCTCGCCCCGTACGCGCCGGCGAGCGGGCCCGGCGCCTGGCAGTCGACCTCGATCCAGACGACGGGGCTGTGCACGCGGACGTAGAACGCGGCGTCGTCCCCGGTCCCGCCGGCCCAGGTCACGTAGGTGTCGTCGAGGTGCTTGCGGACCTCGGCCAGATGCGCCTTGGCCACATCGGCCTTGGCGCGGCCGGCGAAGGCCTGGACGATGCCCAGGAGCTTGGTCTTCTGGGCGCCGGTCAGCGCGTCGCCGCGGATGCCGGTGTACGCCTGGACGGCGTTGTCGTTGAACGCGCCCGCTTTCATCGACTCGTTGGACTTGGTCGTCGACTCGATGGCGACCGCCTGCTGGGCCGCGGTCAGCGAGTTGATGAAGGCGAGGCCGGCGACGACCTCCTCGTGGCAGACGGTCACCGTCTCGCCGTCGATGTCCATCGAGGTCGGCTCCGAACCCCAGAAGCAGGGGCTCATCACGACCTGGCCGCCCAGCACGAAGTAGTTGATCACCAGGTGGTGGCCGTCGAACTGGAAGCCCCAGGGCTCGGTCGCCGACGGGGTGCCCATCACGGTCCAGTAGTAGGCGTCCTCGTTGAAGGCGGTGGTGTTGCCGATCGCCTCGCCGGCCGCCTGGTTGATCTTCCGGATCTTCTCGGTGGTCTCCAGCCCGTCGGCGCTCAGGGCCGACTTCAACAGGGCGGTTCCCAGGGCCTTCTGATCGTCGCTCAGATCGGCGAGGGAGACGCCCTGACGGTCGTAGGAGTCGATGTTGCTCCACAGCCGCCACTCGGTGGAGTGGACCGTGAACTGCGTCGAGGACTTCTGGGTGTCGGTCAGCCCGGCCAGGAACGCGTTCGCCGCGGCGATCACCGGCGCGGTCTTCACCCCGGTGGAGTGGATCGTGAACAGATCGTCGATCCGCTTGCCGTCGGTGGTGAGGCCGAAGAAGTCCTCGGTGATCGACTGGTTGCCGGGGCCTCCGGCGCCGCCGCCCGGGCCACCGCTGGGCGCGCCGCTGGGGGCCGGGGAGGCGGAGGCGTCGGCCGTGCCGGTGGTGTCGTCGGCCATCGCCGCCCACGCTCCGGCGCCGCCCATGGTCGCGACGGCCGTGGCGCCACTGGCGAAGAAGACCTTGCGCATGAAGTTGCGGCGGCTCGCGTGAGCACCGCCGCCGGCTTCGGACTGCGGCTCGTGGGCCGTCGGTTCACCGGTGTCGAGCTCGGTCATCGTCGCTGATTCCCTTCGTCATGGGCACGTCCACGCTGGACGGCCGCCCGGTGATCACTGTGGGGGAGCGAACTGAGGCAGGCCTGAAGCGCCGGCGCGACGAGGGTCGGAAACAGCCCGCAGGGCCGACGCGCACACGGCCTGAACTGCGGTTCTATGAGAGCCCTTAGAGTTGCGAGGCCTTGGGGTCCGGGTCCGGAGTCAGGCGGTCACGGGGAGCGTGACCGAGAACTCGGTGCCGCTCCCGACCTCGCTCCGCACCTCGATGCGGCCGCCGTGCGCCTCCGTGAGCGCCGCCGCGATGGCCAGCCCCAGGCCCGTGCCGCCCTCCCCGCCGGAGGTACGGGAGCGGGAGCCGTCGGCTCGGGTGAAGCGCTCGAAGATCGAGGGGAGCAGGTCGGCCGGGATGCCCGGCCCGTCGTCCCGTACCCGGATCACACACTGTCTGCCGCCGGACTCCGTACCGCCGGATTCCGTACCGCCGGACTCCGTACCGGCCGCCGGTGAAGGCGTCAGGCTCTCCACGACGACGGTGATCTTCGTGCCGGCGGGTGTGTGCACCCGGGCGTTGGCCAGCAGGTTGGCCACCACCTGATGCAGCCGGGAGGGATCGGCGACGACCGACACGGGACCGTCGAGCCGCAGCGAGAGCTGCCATTCGTGCTCGCCGCCCGCGGCCTGCGCGTCCCAGACGGCCTCCGCGACCAGCGTCGCCAGGTTCACCTCCGTGCGCTGCAACGGACGTCCCTCGTCGAGCCGGGCGAGCAGCAGCAGGTCCTCGACCAGGCCGGTCATCCGGGCCGACTGCGCCGAGACACGGCGCCAGGCGAGCTCCGGCTCGATCGTCCGGTGGTCGTTGTCGCCCTTCATGTATTCCGCGTAGCCGGCGATCGAGGCGAGCGGGGTGCGCAGTTCATGGCTGGCGTCGGCGAGGAAGCGGCGCATGCGTTCCTCGGTGCGCCGGCGTTCGGCGAGCGAGGACTCGACATGGTCGATGAGCCGGTTGAGCACGACGCCGACCTGGCCGGCCTCGGTGCCGGGATCGGTGTCCTGCGGGGCGACCCGGGTGAGCGCGGCGACCTCGCCGCGGTCCAGCGGCACTCGGGCGACCTCGGCGGCGGTCGCCGCGACCCGCCCGAGCGGGCGCAGCTGCCGTCGGATGACCAGCGCGGAGGTGCAGGCCGCGGTGGCCAGTCCGACGGCGGCGATCACCGTCTCGACGACGACCAGCCGGTCGATCGCCCGCTGGACGTCGGCCATCGGCAGCCCGGCCAGGACGGGGACCCCGTCGCCGCCGAGCGCGGTCACCCGGTACGTCCCGAAGCCGGGAACGGTGCGGGTGTGCAGCGACCCGTCCGCGGTGATCCCCTTCAGGGCGGCGAGCTGGGCGGCGGTGAGCACCTGCTGATGGCCGTCCGCGGTCACCACCTCGGCGGCGATCACCTTGCCGTCGGCGAACCGGGCGGCCAGCGTGCCGGCCGGCTGCCCGCGCTCGTTGAGGAACCCCAGATCCGTCGCACCGCCCGTCCGGCGCTGCAACCCGCCCTGGCTGCGCTCGGCGGCGTCGGTGACGCGCTGGTCCAGATCCCCCAGGAGATGGACGCGCTGGACGAGCACCGTGGTCAGCGCCATGGCCGCGCACACGACGACCAGGGTCGCCGAGACGAACAGCACGAGCCGGACCCGCAGCGAACGCCAGCCGAGGCGCAGCTTCGTCACGTCCACTCGTCCGCGGCCCTGATGGCGTATCCCACACCGCGCACGGTGCGGAGCATCGGCGCCCGCCCCTTGTCGATCTTCGCGCGCAGGCCGTAGATGTAGACCTCGACCAGATTGCCCTCGCCGTCGAACGAGGCGTTCCAGACGTGGTCGAGGATCTGGGCCTTGCTGAGCACCTGGTGCGGATGGCTCATCAGGAACCGGAGGAGGTCGAACTCCTTGGTGGTCAGCGTGACGGGGACGCCGGCGCGCTGCACCTCGCGGGTGCTCTCGGACAGCACGAGGTCGCCCAGCGTCAGCACGGAGCCCTGGTCGGAGGTCTCGGCGGGGCGGGCCCTGCGCAGCAGACCGCGCAGCCGCAGGATGACCTCCTCCAGGGAGAACGGCTTGGTCACGTAGTCGTCCGCGCCGGCCGACAGCCCGTCGATCCGGTGCTCCAGCGCGTCGCGCGCGGTGAGCATCAGCACGGGCAGCCGGGCGTTCTCGCTGCGCAGCCGGCGCAGCACCTGGACCCCGTCGACGTCGGGCAGCATCCCGTCGAGGACGACGACGTGCGGGGCGCAGTCCCGCGCGAGGCGCAGCGCGTTGCGGCCGTTCTCGGCTGTGAAGGACCGCCAGCCCGCCTCGGTCACGGCGGCGGACAGCAGCTCGGTGAGCTCGGGCTCGTCGTCGACTATCAGCACGCGAACCGTGCCTTCACGGGGAGCGGAGGCGGCAGACATGGATCGACCCTCTCTTCGTTCGCCATCAGGGCGCTGTGCGCAGGCTGTGCATTTCTCATGGGTCGGTCGCGGTCGCAGTCGCGGTGGTCGTCGCCGTGGTCACAGGCGTGGCGACCGGCGGACGGTCAGGACGGCGACGTCGTCGTGCCGGCGGCCGTCCCCGGCGAACGCGCGGGCGTCCTCGTGCAGTGCCCGGGGCAGTTCGGTGGGGGAGACGTCGAGCTGTTTCATCAGGCGTTCGTCGACCGGGTAGAAGGTGCCGTCGGCGGCGCGCGTCTCGGTGAGACCGTCGGTGGTCAGCACCAGCGTCGAGCCGGCCGGGAAGTCGAACCAGTCCACGGTCGTGGGCTCGGCGGCCAGTTCGGCGAGCCCGAGCGGGACGCCGGAGTCCAGCGCGGGAGTGGTGACGGCGCCTTCGTGCACCAACCGGGGCGGAATATGGCCGCAGTTGACCACCTGCGCCTCCGGGCCCGCGTCGACGCCGATGATCAGGGCGGTGACGAACCGTTCGTCGTCGCCGGTCTGCTCGGCGTAGGAGTTGTGGCGGACGACCGAGGCGTCCAGGGCGTCGACGAGCGCGGTGAGCGTGGGCTCCCGGTGGGCGGCCTCCCGGAACGCGCCGATGACGGCGAACGCGGCGCCCACCGCGGCCAGCCCCTTGCCCTGCACGTCTCCGATCAGCACCCGCGCACCCCAGGGCGAGTCGACGACGTCGTAGATGTCGCCGCCGACCAGCCGGTCCTCCTGCACGGGCTCGTAGACGCCGTTGACCAGCACGTCGTCGGTGAGCAGCGGCAGCGGGTGCAGGATGTGCCGCTGCATGGCGGCGGCGGTGGAGCGCAGCCGCAGCATCTCGCGCTCGCGTCCGATCCGCCGGTGGCAGGCGTAGACGGAGACGGCTCCCAGGGCGAGGGTGAGCAGCACCAGCAGCGCCCGGTCGAGCCAGCGGCCGCCCTCGGGGGCCCGCACCAGCACGGTGACGGTGACGAAGAGGGTGGTCCAGGCCGCGATGAACTTCGTCTGCTGGACGGTGCACAGCGCCGACGCCGCGCTCGGCAGGAAGATCAGCAGCCCGAGAAGCCACACCTCGGAGCCGGACAGGATGCCGAGCAGCTCCACCAGGAGCGTCACCGTCAGCACGCCGAGGACCGTCTCGGCGTTGCCCGGGGGCTCGATGGCGTCGAGGGTGTCGAGGGCGACGGCGGTCCGCTTCCGACGGGTACCGATCATGGGAACTCCCGCGCAGGTGATGATCTCCCTGCCAGCTTAGACAGCTCTCCGGCCGCAGCTTTCGATACGGCGTACCGTACGATGACCCGTATGCCTCGTCACTCCCCTTCGCTGGACCGTGCGACACCGGACCGCATCGCCGAGACCGCCCTGCTCCTGGTCGACGAGGGCGGCCCCGAGGCGCTGACCTTCCGGGCGCTGGCCACGCGACTGGAGATCTCCCTCGCCTCCCTCCAGCGCCGCTGCACCGACCTGGCCGGGCTGCTGGACCTGTGCACCGACCACCTCGCCGCCCGGCTGCCCGAGATCGCGCCGGGCACCGACTGGGCGAGCGCCACACAGACCCGGTTCACCGCGCTGTACCGACTGCTGGCGGATCGTCCCGGCCTGCTCGCCCTGCGCGGCTCCCGTCCCTGGCTGAGCCCGAACCTGCTGGCCCGCCTGGTCGAGCCCCAGCTCGCCGACAGCATCGCCGCCGGGATGACCCCCGAGGAGGCGTTCGCCGCGTACCGGCGGATGTACCTGCTCACCCTCGGCAGCGCGAGCTTCGTCGACCACCGTGACCCGAGGTCCACCGGCGCGGCGGCCCGCACCGCCCTGGCCGCGCTCGACCCCGAGATGTTCCCGGTGCTGACCGGCCATCTGGCGTCGATCGTGCCCGCTCTGACCGACCACGAGGTCTACCACGGCGCGCTGCGCCAGCTCATCCACGCGGCCGACCCGCGCCACGACCATCAGTGAGGACCCCATGAGCACCACCATCACCCCCACCGCACGCGTCTTCAGCAGCGACAACGCCGCCGGCGCCTCCCCGGAGATCGTCGAGGCCGTGGCCCGGGCGGCCGCCGGACCGGCGCTGCCCTACGGGGCCGACGACAGCACGGCCTCGGTCCGCCGCCGCCTCGCCGAGGTCTTCGAGCGCGAGGTCGACGTCCTGCCGGTGTCCACCGGCTCCGCCGCGAACGGCCTGAGCCTGGCCGCGCTGACCCCGCCCTGGGGGAGCGTGCTGTGCCACCGCGACAGCCACATCAACAACGACGAGTGCGGCGCGCCCGAGTTCTACACGGCGGGCGCCAAGCTCGTCCCGCTCGGCGGCGACGACGCCAAGATCGACCCCGACGAACTGCGCGCGGCCGCCCGGCGCAAGGCCGGGGACGTGCACAGCGTCCAACCCTCGGTCGTGAGCGTCACCCAGGCCACGGAGACCGGGGCGGTCTACAGCCTCGACGAGGTCCGCACCCTCGGTTCGATCGCGCGGGAGGCGGGGCTGGGTCTGCACATGGACGGCGCCCGGTTCGCCGGAGCCGTCGCCGCCCTCGGCTGCACCCCCGCAGAGCTGACCTGGCGGGCCGGCGTCGACCTGCTGTCCTTCGGGGCCACCAAGAACGGCACGATGACCGCCGACGCGATCGTCGTCTTCGACCGCTCCCGCACCGCCGAACTCTCCTTCCGCGCCAAGCGCGCCGGCCAGCTCGCGTCGAAGATGCGCTTCCACGCCGCCCAGCACGACGCCTACCTCACCGACGGCCTGTGGCTGCGCAACGCGGCCCACGCGGGCGTGACGGCCGCCCGGCTCCAGGCGGGCCTCAAGGCGATACCCGAGGTCGGCCTGCTGGGCGCCGCCGACGCCAACATCGTCTTCTGCCGCCTGCCCCACCGGATCACCGAGGCGCTCCTGGTGGACGGCTACGCCTTCTACCACGACCGCTGGGAGCCGGGCGTGGTCCGCTTCGTCACCTCCTTCGCGACGACGGAGCAGGACGTCGACGGCCTTCTCGCCGACATCCGCCGACACGCCGTCTGACCTCCCGGCAGGCGCTTGAACGGTCGCCGCCGTTCGCGCGTACTGCCTGGCGAAACGCCCGTCCACAGGCGCGGACGGGCAGAGCGCCGAATACGGAGTCGTACGTGCTTCAGCAGCCCCCGTCCCGCCGTGTGCGCAAGTTCGCCCTGGCCGGCAGTCTGGCCCTGCTCTCCCTCGTCACCGCGTGCAGCGGTGGCGGGGACGACGCCGCCGGGAAGGCCACGCCGACGCCGACCACGGTGACCGCCGCCCCCGAGGCCGGCGTCGTGGCGCCGGCGAAGGTCGAGGTGATCGCGGGGCTGACCGGCTGCACGGCCAAGATCCGCATCGAGGCGGACGAACTGCGCCAAGGCGTCTGCCACACCGAGGAGGCCGACTACTTCATCACCACGTTCCCCGAGGAGCAGCTCAAGGAGACCTGGCTGGAGGCCGCCAGCATCTACGGCGGCCAGTACCTGGTGGGATCCCGCTGGGTCATCAGCGCGCAGCCGAAGAAACTGACCGAGCTCCGCCCCAAGCTCGGCGGCACCATCCAGCAGCTCGGCGGCACCGGCCCGAGCGCGGTCGCGACCACGTCCTGACCCACCGCATGCGGGCGGGGGCGCGCTACGGGCGCGGCCAGGGGCGCGCGCCGATCGCCTCGATGCCGTAGTTGAAGCGCCGCAGATAGGCCGCGAAGGCGGCGATGTCCTCGTCGGACCAGTCGGCCATCACCTCGCCCAGGATCTCCACGATCCCCTCGCGCTCCGCGTCGAGCAGCCGGTCGCCCTCCTCGGTGAGCCGGAACTTGCGCGCCATCCCGCCCTCCGGGTCGGGGATCCGCTCCAGGAGCCCCGCCCGCATCGCCGCCGCGGTCTGCCGGTTCAGCGTGGAGGCGTCCAGCCCGAAGGCGTCGCTGAGTTCCCCGATCGACATGGGTCCCTGGATCCGGATCCGGCTCAGCATGATGTACGCGCTGCGCTCCATGACGCTGTCCTTGCGACGGCCGCCCCGCTGGTTCAGAAACGAGTGGCGGCTCAGCAGCATCTGCTCGTACTCGACCTCGTGCGCCGGCGTCTCCATGTGCCCGACCTCCTGCTTCGCTGCGCTCACACCATCCTGGCACACCGGTATGCATGCCCCATGTCATGTGCTCGATACATACGACATGTACGATGCACATCCTTCACCGCACACCCCACGTCGAGGAGTCCCCATGGGCGCCCCCGCCCCCCAGCCCACGGCCCGCCCAGGAGCCGTGATCGCCACGCTGGCCTTCGCCGGCACCACCGCGGCGGTCATGCAGACCCTGGTCACGCCCCTGATCGCCGAGCTGCCACAGATCCTCGACACCTCGTCCGCGAACGCGGCCTGGGTGATCACGGTGACCCTGCTCGTGGCGTCCGTGTGCGTGCCGGTCGTCGGCCGCCTCGGCGACCTGGTGGGCAAGCGCAGGATGCTGCTCGCCTGCTCCGTGCCGCTGGTCGTGGGCTCGGTGGTGTGCGCCTTCGCCTCCGACGTCGTGACGATGATCGTGGGCCGCGGGCTGCAGGGCATGGGCATGGGCATGGTGCCCCTCGGCATCGCGCTGCTGCGGGACGTCGTACCGGCCGAGAAGCTCAGTGGCGCCATCGCGCTGGTCAGCGCCTCCATGGGCATCGGCGGCGCCATCGGTCTGCCGGTGGCGGCCGCGGTCGCCCAGTACGCCAACTGGCGGGTGCTGTTCTGGGGCGCCGCCGCCCTGGCCGCCGTCGTCGCCGTCCTGATCTTCATGCTCGTCCCGGACGTCCCCGCCGGCGCCCAGGGCCAGCGTTTCGACCTGCCCGGCGCGATCGGCCTCGGCGTCGGCCTGGTGTCCCTGCTGCTCGCGATCTCCAAGGGCGCCGACTGGGGCTGGGGCTCGGCCACCACGCTCGGCCTGTTCGCCGTCGCCGCCCTGGCGCTGGTCGGCTGGGGAGTGTGGGAGCTGCGCACCACCGACCCGCTGATCGACCTGCGCACCACGGCCCGCCCCCGGGTGCTCTTCACCAACATCGCCTCGGTCTTCATCGGCTTCGGCATGTACGCGAGCCTGCTGGTGATGCCGCAGCTGCTGCAGTTCCCGGAGGCCACCGGCTACGGCCTCGGCCAGTCGATGCTCGCGGCCGGTCTGTGGATGGCGCCCGGCGGCGTCATGATGATGATCGTCTCCCCGCTCGGCGGAAAGCTCACCAACGCCCGCGGCCCGAAGTTCACGCTGGTCTGCGGCGCCCTGGTGCTGGCCGCCGGCTACTTCGTCTCGCTGGCCCTGATCGGCTCCGCCTGGGGCGTCATGCTGGTCACGATCATCACCAGCAGCGGTGTGGGCCTGGCCTACGGTGCCATGCCCGCGCTGATCATGGGCTCGGTGCCGCTGTCGGAGACCGCCGCGGCCAACGCCTTCAACACCCTGATGCGCTCGCTCGGCACCTCGATCGGCGCGGCCGTCATCGGTGTGATCCTCTCCCAGATGACCACCACCATGGGCGGCCACACCTTCGCCTCCGAGGACGGCTTCCGCACCGCGCTGCTCGTCGGCGGCGGACTCGCCCTGGTCTCCGGGGCCATCGCGGCCGTCATCCCCGCCCTGCGCAAGACCGCGGCGGACGAGGACACGGCCGAACCGGTCGCCGCACCCGAGCAGGCCAAGGTCTGATCCGACGGAGTACGAAAAGGGGCGCCCGGGCAGTGCCGGGCGCCCCTTTTCGCATGTCTCACGTTTCGCATGTCTCACGCCAGGTCCAGCAGCCCCCGGCGCACCGCCTCCGACACCGCCGCGGCCCGGTTCTCCGCGCCCAGCTTGCGGTAGACCCGCACCAGGTGCGTCTTGACGGTGGCCTCGCTCAGGAACAGCGCCTCGGCGATGGACCGGTTGCTCAAGCCGTCGGCCAGCAGCCGCACCACCTCCACCTCCCGGCCGCTCAACTCCCGCTCGGGCGCGACCACTCGGCCGACCAGCTCGTCCATCACCTCCGGCGCGAGCCCCAGCGCCCCGGCCGCGGCCCCGCGCACCGCCCGGAACAGCTCCTGCGGCGGACCCGCCTTCAGCACATACCCCCGGGCCCCCGCCTCCAGCGCACGCACCACATCGGCCCGGCCCGAGTAACTCGTCAGCATCACCACGGGCACCCCGGGGGCCTCGCCCGCCAGCCGGCGCACCGCCTCGATGCCGTCGATGCCACCGCCGCCGCCGAACCGCAGATCCATCAGCACCACGTCGGGCGCCAGCCGTGCCGCGAGCCGCACGGCCTCCTCGCCGCTGCCCGCCTCGGCCACCACCTCGACGTCCGGCTCGCCCTCCAACAGCGCCCGCAACCCGGCCCGTACGACGACATGGTCGTCCGCCAGCAGCAGCCGCAACGGCGCGCCGGTCATCGGACGGTCACCGGGGTCGGGCGGGTCGTGGGCGAGGTCGGCACGGTCGCTCGCAGTCGCGTGCCGTGGCCGGGGGCGTGGCCGATGTCGAGGTGGCTGCCGTGCTCGTGCGGGTCGGCCGGTACGGCGGCGTGGTCGCGCGCCCGGAGCGGGCGCGGTGCTGCGCCGGTCACCGGACGGTCACCGGGGCCGGGCGGGTCGTGGGCATGGTCGGCACGGTCGCTCGCAGTCGCGTGCCGCGGCCGGGGGCGTGGCCGGCGTCGAGGTGGCTGCCGTGCTCGTGCGGGTCGGCCGGTACGGCGGCGTGGTCGCGCGTCCGGAGCGGGCGCGGTGCTGCGCCGGTCATCGGACGGTCACCGGGGTCGGGCGGGTCGTGGGCGAGGTCGGCACGGTCGCTCGCAGTCGCGTGCCGCGGCCGGGGGCGTGGCCGGCGTCGAGGTGGCTGCCGTGCTCGTGCGGGTCGGCCGGTACGGCGGCGTGGTCGCGCGTCCGGAGCGGGCGCGGTGCTGCGCCGGTCATCGGACGGTCACCGGGGTCGGGCGGGTCGTGGGCGAGGTCGGCACGGTCGCCCGCAGTCGCGTGCCGCGGCCGGGGGCGTGGCCGGCGTCGAGGTGGCTGCCGCGCTCGTGCGGGTCGGCCGGTACGGCGGCGTGGTCGCGCGCCCGGAGCGGGCGCGGTGCTGCGCCGGTCATCGGACGGTCACCGGGGTCGGGCGGGTCGTGGGCGAGGTCGGCACGGTCGCCCGCAGTCGCGTGCCGCGGCCCGGCGCGCTGCCGACGTCGAGATCGCCGCCGCACTCACGCAGCCGCGCCCTGACGGCGGGCAGCCCGAGCCCACGGGAGCTCTGGGACGGCACGCCGATCCGGCCGGTCTCGAACCCCGCGCCGTCGTCGCGCACCTCCAGCTCCACCCGGTCCGCGTGCCCATGCAGCGTGACCAGCACGTTCACCGCACGCGCATGCTCGCGCACATTGGCCAGCGTGCTCTGCGCGACCCGGAACAGGGTCGCCGCCGACTGCCCGTCCAGGGCCGGCCGACGCTCGCCCGCCGAACGGAACCGCACCCGGGCCGCCGCGCCCTCCGCCTCGGCCCGCGCGCACAGCAGCCGCAGCGCGCCCTCCAGACCGGCCTCGTCCACGGCCGCGGGCGTCAGATCGCTGATGATCCTGCGGGTCTCGGCGAGATTGGCGTGCAACCCGTCGGCGACCGCCCGCAGCCGGGTGCGGGCCACGTCCGGACGCGCGTCCCAGTCGCGGTCGGCGGCCTGGAGCAGCATCACCCCGCCCGAGAGCTCCTGGGCCAGCGTGTCGTGCAGGTCCCGGGCGATCCGGGCCCGCTCCGCCAGCACCCCGGCCTGCCGCTGCTGCCGGGCCAGCACGTCCCGGGTGCCCCGCAACTCCTCGACCAGCCGCAGCCGTTCGGCCGCGTCGCGCTGCTGGGTGCGGTAGAGGGCGACGGTGCCCCACACGGCCGCCACCGGGATCAGGACGACCTCCGGGTCGAACGAGCCCGTGCTGCGCACGAGTTGAGCGGCGAGGACGGCGGTCAGCACGGCCAGCGCCACCCCGGCCGCCCGCCGGCCGAGCGCCCGCAGCGCCACACAGGCCAGGGGCACCGCGCACCACACGTAGGCGGCCGTGAGCGACTGCGGGGCGAGGGAGACCAGAGTCGTCCACAGTGCCACCAGGGCCGCCACCCACAGATGCCGGCCGATCCGCCCGAGCCGCTCCCCGGCCGCGAGCCCGCCCGCGTACACCAGTGCGAGCAGCCCGCTGACGGTCACGATGTCCCAGCACAGCCCGATCCTCAGCTGCACCAGCCGGACCAGCCCGGCGCCCACGACGACGAAGAACGTCAGATGGGCGAAGTGGGCGGGCGTCGGCCGGCTCCCGCGGACGGCTCTCGCAGAGCCAGAGCTACGGACGGGAGCACGGTCGGACACGGCAGATCCCCTTGGACGATGATCCGTTCGAACGGGGGTCCGAGTCTATCCACCGCCTGTAGGGACCGTGTGAGGACGGCCGCCCTCGGTCAGGCGCCCGGGCGCAGCCCGAGGAAGCCCGGCGTCGGGTCGCCCTTCACCTCGCCGAAGTACAGCGCGAACGTCTGCTTCAGCCGCTCCACCTCGGCCCGGTCGGACATGAAGCGGGGGAAGCCGTCGACATTGGCGTTCGGGTACTCCCAGACCGGCTTCAGACCGGCCGGGGGAGTGATGTCGGTGCGCACCGACCAGCCGCTGAAGGACGATCCCTGCGTGGCCGTCGACAGCTGCCAGTTGAGGTAGAGCTTGGCGGCCGCGGTGTTCTTCGCCGCCTTGAGGATCGCCGCCCGCTGACCCCACGCCATGAACGGGGCGCTGTCCGGCAGGGCCCACTTCACCGGGCCGGTGGACAGGGCCGAGCCCGAGCCGCCGACGCCGATCGCGTACTGCCCGGCGCGCACGGCGTCCCCGGGCGAGTTGCTGCCGCGCGCGAACCGGACGTTCTGCGCGGCCAGCCGGGCCATGAAGTCCCAGCCGTAGTGCTTCACGTAGAGGGAGTACAGGAAGAGCACCGCGTCGTCGTCGTGCGGGAACGACGAGGCGATCTTCCCCTTCCACTTCGGGTCGAGCAGGTCCAGCGGGGTGCGCGGCGCGTCCGGGCCGACCGCGTCCGTCCCGTACATGAAGCTGAAGCCGATCGCCGCGATGGCGACCCACGCGCCCTGCGGATCCTTGAAGCCCTCGTGGACCTTGGCGAACCCGGCGGGCTTGTACGCCAGCAGTCGGCCCTGCGACTTCCAGCGGACGAAGTCCTGGAGGGTCTGGAGCTGGACGACGTCCGGGACGAGGGTGCGGGTGGCGAACTGGTTGTCGACGCGGACGTCGTGGTACTTGCTGTAGTCCACGATCAGCTTCAGGTCGATGCCCGGGAAGGCCTTGAGGAAGGCGGCCTTCGTGCCGTCCTGCTGGGTCGGGGTGTCCCCGCCGGCGTAGACGACGAGCTTGCCGCCCTCCGCGAGCGCGGCCCGGTACAGCTCGTCGAGCGACCTGCTCTCCTCGGCGCCGGAGCTCCGCCGGGCGGAGGGGGAGGCGGAAGCGGCGGGAGTGGCGACGGCGGGCGACGCACCGAGGGCGCCGACGCCGAGGGCGGCGCCCGCACCGGTCACGAGGAGGCGCCTTCTGCTGGGGAAGCTGGGCATGCTGGGGAGACCTCTCTGCTGCTGAGGGGGGGGGTGGGGACCGGGCGCCTCGGTCGAAGCCGATTCTGCTGTGCCCCGCCGGTGCCGCGCGTCGTCCGGACGGATCGGACGGCCCGCGTTCGATGGAACCCCCGTTCAACCGAACGGTTGAACGCTCTCCTCGGGCGAGGTCCCCGCTACGGCCTCGCCAACCGCCGCATCGTCAGCGCGAGATGCAGCCGCAGCCGGCCCTGCGGGGTGCGCACCGGCCACCCCAGCAGATGCTCGGCGTGCGTCAGCCGGTCCTGGAGGGTGGAGTGGTGGACGTTCGCCTCGGCGGCCGCCGCCCGCAGACTCGCCGTGGCGGTGACGGCGTACAGGGTCGCGAGCAGCCAGGGGGCGTCCGCGGCCGCCGCCTCGACCGCGTGCACGTCCGGCGGAGGCTCGGCCCCCGGCAGCACGAGGTCCGCCAGCAGGGCGATGCCGCCGAGCTCGTCGGCGTACACGACCCGGGGACCGGGGTCCTGCGCGGTGCCGTCCGCGGTGAACCTGAGCGCGGTGCGGGCCGCGGCCCAGGAGCGGGGCAGGTCCGCCGCGGGCACGGCCGGCCCGAACCCGGCCCGGCCGAGGGGAACCGCGTCCGTGGCGGCTGCCGCCCGGGCGTCCGCCGACAGCACCCGGGGTCGGCCGCCGGGAGTGGCCAGCGCGCGGGCCGGGGCGGCGGGGTCGAGGCCGAGGCGGCGGGCCGCGTGCAGCCGGGCCGGTTCGGCGGCCGTGGCGTCGAGGAGGGTCTCGACCAGGGCGGGATCGTCCAGCGGCGCGCGTCCGCGCGTGCGATCGAGGACCAGCCGGGCCACGCCGGCCGCCCGTTCCAGGATCACGGCGTCCACCACGCTGGGCTCGGCGCCGGCGCGTTCCAGCCACAGCGCGGGAGCGCCCTCGGGCGTCAGCCCGGCGGACGGCCAGGCCGGGTCCGGCGGCAGGTCCGTGTCCCGGCGCGTGCCGTCGGCCTCCACCCGGACCCGCACCCGCCGGTCGGCGTCGACGAGCCGTGCGGGCACCCCGGCGAGCACCGCGGCCCCGCGCACCAGCGCCTCCACCCCGGCCCGTGACTCGGCCAGCCGGTCGAAGTAGGCGATGACCCGCACGGCGGCGCCGGCGTCCGGGTCGAGCGCGGTCAGGCGCCCGGCCAGCTCTTTCATACGGCCATGATGCGTCATGCGGGCGCCCACGAGGAGGGGTCCCGCCTCCGCTTCCTGTGAGGTGCCGGCACGGACGGTCCGTTCCCGGCCGCCTATGGCAAAGTGGCGGCAAAACCGACGGGATCGCGTGGGGGTGGGCGACATGCCGGAGCTGGGCAAGGGCGGGAACACGGCGCTGGGGGCCGGACCGGTACGGATGGAGCTGTTCGCGCAGGGCGACCAGGTCGACCTGAGCGCTCTGCTCGTCGCGGCGGACGGCAAGGTGAGATCCGACGACGACCTGGTCTTCTACAACCAGCCCTCCGCGGAGTCCGACGCCGTACGGCACCGGACCGCCGACGCCGACGGCCCCGAGCGCGTCGAGGTGGACCCGGCGGCGCTGCCCGCGGACGTCGACCGGGTCGTGCTGGTGGCCAGCTGCGACCCCGACGACCGGACGCGCACGTTCAGCGAGGTGAAGAACGTCGAGGTGCGTGCCGTGCAGGACGGCGGCGAAGCGGTCGTCTTCCGGCCGCCGACCCTCACCGACGGCGAACGCGCGGTGCTGCTGACCGAGCTGTACCGGCGCGGCGGCGTATGGAAGCTGCGCGCCATCGGCCAGGGCTACGCCGACGGACTCGCCGGCCTCGCCACCGACTTCGGCATAGACGTCGCGGAGGAGGACGACGCGCCGGAGCCCGCGCCCGAGGAGACACCGGCGCCCGCCGCGCCCCCGGCCGCTGCCGTCGTCGCCCCGCCCCGGCCGAGCCTGGTCAAGCCGCCGCTCGGAAAGATCAGCCTCGACAAGGGCAGCCAGGTATCCCTGAGCCTGGACAAGGCCGACCGTGAGCTCGTCGTCACCGTCGCCCTGGAGTGGGACGGCGGCAGCGACCGGCGCCGCCGGGCGGGCGCCGACCTCGACCTGTACGCCCTCTTCGTGCCCGCGAGCACGGCGCTGCGCGGCCCGCAGGCGCCCGGCGCCCTCGTGAAGTCCGGCCACGTTCCGCAGGGCGAGCCGCTGCGCCCCGGCGGACAGCACACCGCCGGGGCCACAGCGAAGAAGGGCAAGAAGGAGAAGGCCGACGTCGTCTACTACAAGCGTCTCGGCTCGCTGGGGAGCCGTCCGTACATCGTCCTCGACGGCGACTCCAGGGTCCCCGGCCGTGAGGCCGTGCGGATCGCGCGCCCCGACGAGCAGGGCTACGTCCTGCTGTGCGCGTACTCGGCGGTCAGCAACGGCTTCGGCTCGTTCCGCAGCTTCGGCGCGAAGGTCGTCGTCGACGACGGCCGGGGCTCCAACGTCACCGTCCCGCTCTTCGAGAACACCAAGACCCGGTACTGGGTGGCGATCGCGCTCGTCGACTTCACCTCCGCCGACGGGGCGGCGATCCACCACATCGAGGCCTACAGCTCCCGGATGACGGAACGCCGGCCGGTGCTGCACCCCGACGGGACCATCGAGATGAACGCGGGCCCCGTGGAGTTCAAACGGCGCTGAGCGCCCCGAAGGGGCGCGAGGAACTGCGCGACCAGCCACGACGGCGCCGCAGCAAAACGACGGCACAGGCACGTCGTAGGCACTCCCAGCGGAGCGCTTACTCGGCGAGCAGCCTGCGCAGCCAGTCGAGGTGGGCCGCGCGGGCCGACTTCGACAGCGCGGCCTGCGGAGCGAAGCCGTCGAAGCCGTGGAAGCCGCCCGGCCAGACGTGCAGCTCGGCGACCCCGCCGGCCTGCCAGATCCGGGAGGCGAACGCGACGACCTCGTCCCGGAAGGTCTCGGCGGAGCCCACGTCGAGGAAGGCCGGGGGCAGCCCGGTCAGGTCCTCGGCCCGGGCGGGCGCCGCGTACGGGGAGACGTCCGGGCCGCCGCGCCGCTCGCCGAGCAGGGCGCCCCATCCGGTCGCGTTGGCCGTGCGGTCCCAGACGCCGAGGCCCGCCATCTGGTGGCTGGAGGGGGTGTCGTTGCGGTCGTCCAGCATCGGGCACATCAGCAGCTGTCCGAGCGGCCGCGGCCCCTGCCGGTCGCGCAGCAGCAGGCCGAGCGCGGCGCCGAGGCCGCCGCCCGCACTGGCCCCGGCGATCACGATCCGCTCGGGGTCGGCGCCCAGCTCCTTCGCGTGCTCCACCGTCCACAGCAGACCGGCGTACACGTCCTCGACCGGCGCCGGGTGCGGGTTCTCGGGCGCCAGCCGGTACTCCACGGACACCACGATCATGTCCAGTTCCCGCGCCCACTCCAGCGGTACGTCCACGCCGACCCGGTTGTTGCCGATGACCATGCCGCCGCCGTGCACGTGGTAGACGACGGGCCGCGGCCGGTCGGGAGCCGGCGAGGCGGGCCGGCAGATCAGCAGCGAGATCTCGGGGGAGCCCTCGGGTCCCGGCACCGTCCGGTCCTCGACCTCGAAGGCCCCGCCCAGGGTCAGATCCAGGTCGGCGAGCAGCGCGATGCCCGGACCCTGGCGGACGAACTCGATGTCCTCGGGGGTCATCCCCGGCTGGATCATCTCCTTGATGAGTTCCAGGGCGGCGGCGAGTTCGGGGTCGAAGGGCGGCGGCGGTACGGACGTCATGGGCTTCTCCTCACGCGGAACGCGGATGCGCGGCGGCTCGTGCGACGCGGTGCGACTTGGTGCGACTCGTGCCGGTCGTGCGGCCCATGTTCGGCCCGGCCGCCACTCGCCGGAGCACCGCCGTCCGGCGGAACCTGCCCGCCGTTCGGCGGGTGACAGCCGCTGCCGCCGTCCTCCGCCTCCGCAGCTTGCCAGGACATGACCTTTTGTTCACCTGTGAGGGGTGGAAAGCATCCGGTCTTCACGACAACGATTTTCACCCCCACACAGGTATCAGGAGTCCCACCCGTGAACATCTCGCTCTCCGTCTGGCTGCTGACCGTCGCGGCGCTCTGCGCGCTGGTCGCCGTCGACTTCCTCATCGGCCGCACCCCGCACGACGTCTCGGTCCGGGAGGCCGGCACCTGGACGGTCGTCTGGGTCGTCCTGGCCTGTCTGTTCGGACTCGGTCTGTTCCTCTTCGGCGGCGGGAGACCCACGGGGGAGTTCTTCGCCGGGTACATCACCGAGAAGTCGCTGAGCGTGGACAACCTCTTCGTGTTCGTGCTGATCATGGGCAAGTTCGCGGTGCCCACGCAGTACCAGCAGCGGGTGCTGATGGTGGGCGTGCTGATGGCCCTGGTGCTGCGCACGCTGTTCATCGCGGCCGGCGCGGCGATCATCTCGACGTTCTCGTGGGTGTTCTACCTCTTCGGCGCGTTCCTGATCTGGACGGCCTGGAAGCTGATCCAGGACGCCAAGAAGGGCGGGCACGAGGAGGAGTACGAGGAGAACAAACTGCTCAAGTCGGTGGAGAAACGATTCGGCGTGGCCGACCGCTACCACGGCACGAAGCTGTGGGTCGAGCAGAACGGCAAGCGGGTCATGACCCCGATGCTGGTCGTGATGCTCGCGATCGGCTCCACCGACGTGCTGTTCGCGCTCGACTCCATCCCCGCCATCTACGGGCTGACCGACGACCCGTACATCGTCTTCACGGCCAACGCCTTCGCGCTGATGGGCCTTCGGCAGCTGTACTTCCTGATCGGCGGCCTGCTGAAGAAGCTGGTCCACCTCAGCTACGGGCTGTCGGTCATCCTGGGCTTCATCGGCGTCAAGCTGCTGCTGCACGCGCTGCACGAGTCCGGGGTGCACGTGCCCGAGATCGGCATCCCGTTCTCGCTCGGCTTCATCGTGCTCGTCCTCGCGGTCACGACCGTCACGAGTCTGCGGGCCGCCAAGCGGCAGGAGGAGGCCGCGGCGGCCGGTTCCGCGGCATGACCGGCTCCGCGGCGTACCGCTCGGTGGCGTGACGGCTCGGTGGCGTGACGGATCCGCGGGCGCGCCCGGCTCAGGGGGGCGCCCGGCTAGGGGGTGGGCGCCCGGCTACGCGGTGGGCGCCGCGTCCGCGCGCATCAGCACGCAGTCGAACTCGATCACCCGCCCGGTGCTCGCCTCGCGGGTCACCGGGTACATGCCGGTGATGCCGAATCCGGCGGCCTCGTACACGGCGACGGCCTCGCCCATGCCGGGGCTGCCCTCGTACAGCTTCAGCACGGCGACCTCGGACTGCATCCCGACGAACTCCGCGGTCCGCTCCCCGGCCCCGGCGAAGACCTCCAGGTCGTAGCCCTGGGTGTCCATCTTGAGATAGGGGCGTGGATCGGTGAGGCCGTCCAGCGCCTCGTCCATGACCTCCGCGAGCCGCCGGACGCGGATCTCCTCGGTGTCGGGCGTCGTGAACCGGCTGTAGCGGCCCTTGCCGTAGTCGCTGGCCGGGAGCAGCGAGTTCATCGTCTTCCAGCCGGTGTGGATCTCGGCCGTGGTCTCCTCGCGGCCCAGTCCGTACCGGTGCACCCGCCAGGCGGGGTCGTTCGCGGCGGCCGCCTCCAGCCGGGCGAACGCCTGCGACGTGGGCTCGAAGGACACGATCCGGCCCGTGTAGCCGTGTCTGCGCAGCCCCTTGGCGTACTGGCCGGTGTTGGCGCCGACGTCGAGGACGCAGTTCACGCCGTAGAGCTCCAGCATCGCGGCCACGTGCTGGGTGCAGAGGTACGCGGCGGCCGCCAGCTGCAGTTTGCGCTCGTCCTGCCGGTCCGGGGCGTCCATCAGGAGCACGGCGCCCGTGTCGCCCAGCCGCACGACGTCGCTTTCGACGACCTCGGACCGCGCCGCGTCCGTCGTCCGCCGCAGTACCCAGGTGTCCTTGTCCGTGCCGGTCACCCGGTACGGACCGCCGCGCCGCGAGACCACCGCCGTGCCCGGCCCGAGGTCGGTCACCTCGACGCCGATGCGCGGCAGCAGGGCGAGCAGTCGTCGATACAGGGTTCGCATCCCCCAGCCCTATCAGACGCGACCGGCTGCGGTCTGCATGTCGACTGACGACAAAAAAAGGGGCCCGGCGGTCGCGCCGGGCCCCTTCTCGGTCAGCGTGCTCAGGCGGCCTTGACCTCGCCCGCGTGGCCGTGCAGCCGGGCCACGACCTCGGTCAGCTGGGCGGCGACCTCGGTGTCGTCGACCGGGTGGGTCTCCGCGAAGCGGGTCAGGGAGCCCGGGATGGAGAGCTTCAGGTCCTCGATCACCTGGCCGCCGGCGATGCCCACGGCCTTGCGGGCCTCGTCCTGCGCCCAGACGCCGCCGAACTGGCCGAACGCGGTGCCGACCACGGCGACGGGCTTGCCGCCGAAGGCGCCGGCGCCGTAGGGGCGGGACAGCCAGTCGATGGCGTTCTTGAGCACGGCCGGGATGGTGCCGTTGTACTCGGGGGAGAAGAGCAGGAAGGCGTCGGCGGCCTGGGCGGCCTCGCGCAGCTTGGCGGCGGCAGCCGGGACGCTGCCCTCGACGTCGAGGTCCTCGTTGTAGAAGGGGATCTCGGCAAGGCCTTCGAAGAGGTCGACCTGGGCGCCCTCGGGAGCGACCTTGACGGCCGCCTCGGCGAGCTGGCGGTTGGTCGAACCGGCGCGAAGGCTGCCGACGAGCGCGAGGATGCGGACAGACATGGGTACTCCCAGAGAGCTGAAACATTGCCGTTACGAATCCGGACCGGGGTCCGTTTAATGTTCTAGCACTCTAACCGGACCACGGTCCAGTTTCATTCCCGGTGCTTTACGCTGAGTTCATGTCCAGCCTTCTGCCACCTTGTCCGGAGCCCGAGGAGAGGACCGACGAACCCGAGTTGCTGCAGCTCGGGTCGGCCGGCGACGAGCCGTGCCTGCGTGCCGACGCGGCCCGCAACCGGGCCCGGCTGCTGGACGCGGCCGCCCGGCTGATCGCCGAGCACGGCGCGGCCGGGGTCACCATGGAGGCGGTGGCGAGCGCGGCGAACGTGGGCAAGGGCACGGTGTTCCGCCGCTTCGGCGACCGCACCGGGCTGCTGACCGCGCTCCTGGACCACTCCGAGCGCAAGTTCCAGGCCGCCTTCCTGAGCGGTCCGCCGCCGCTGGGGCCGGGCGCGCCGCCCGTGGAGCGGCTGAGGGCCTTCGGCGTCGCCCTGCTGAGGCGCTGCGTCGACGAGCTGGATCTGCAGCTGGCGGCCGAGCCCGGACCGGACCGCCGCTACTCGGTGCCGGTGCGCCGCGTCCACCACAGCCATCTGGCCCTGCTGCTGCGCCAGGCGCTGCCCGACGCGGACGGCGAACTGCTCGCCCACACGCTCATGGGGTACCTCAACCCGGTCCTGGTGCACCACCTCACCCGGCAGTGCGGCATGCCGCCGGCGCGGCTGGAGGCCGGCTGGAGCGAATTGATCGACCGGGTCACCAGCGGTGCGACCGGCGGGGTGACCAGTGGTGTGACCAGCGCGGTCACCGGCGCGGTGCCCTCGGCCCGGGGCTGAGCCGCCGATCCCGTCGTCCCCCCGCCCGACACGCCGCGCACAGCTTCTGCCAAGATGCGTCACGTCATGGTGCAGATACCGAACACGCCCGCGCCGACGAAGTCGCCGGCGACGCGCCCCGTGCCCACGAGCGCCGACGTGGCCCGCCTGGCCGGCGTCTCGCGCGCGACCGTCTCCTATGTCCTGAACAA
The DNA here is from genome assembly GCF_053592635.1 of Streptomyces sp. NPDC002623. NCBI lineage: Bacteria > Bacillati > Actinomycetota > Actinomycetes > Kitasatosporales > Streptomycetaceae > Streptomyces > Streptomyces sp. NPDC002623. The sequence continues at coordinate 122,582 of NZ_JBSFWB010000020.1, forward strand.
CACCAGCGCCGTACGCATCAGCGAACCCACCCGCCGCCGGGTCCACGAGGCCGCCAAGGAACTCGGGTACGTGCCGCACGCGGCGGCCCGCACGCTGCGCGCCGGTCACAGCCGCATGGTGCTGATGCCCACCCTGCCGGTCCCGGCGGGGCCGCTCTACAGCCAGTTCGTGCACGAGTTCCAGGGCGCGCTCAGCCGCCTCGACTACACCGTCGTCCAGTACGGCGCCAGCGGACTGTCCGGCGACGCCGCCGCCCGCGCCTGGGCCGAACTGCGGCCGGTCGCCGTGCTGGTGCCCGTGCCGGGCCTCGGCCCGGAGGGGGTGGCCGTCCTCAAGCGCTCCGGGGCCCGGGCCGTGGTGACGTTCAGCCCCGAACAGGTCGAGGGCGCCCACGCGGTGCTCCTGGACCACGCCGGCGTCGGACGCCGGGCCGTCGGGCACCTGTACGCCCGCGGCCGCCGCAGGATCGGCGTGGTCGTCCCCGAGGAACGGGGCATGGAGATGTTCTCCGCGCCCCGGCTCCGCGGCGCCCGCGAGGCCCTGCAGAGCGCCGACGCCACCGTCACCGAGCTGTCCCTCGCCTACACGCAGAGCTCCGCGGCCGCCCTCGCCGCCCGCTGGCCCGACCTCGGTCTCGACGCCGTGTTCGCCTACAACGACGAGTACGCGATGCTGCTGATGCGCGCACTCCAGGACGTGGGCCTGCGCGTTCCCGAGGACGTGGCCGTCATCGGCGCCGACGACCTCATGCTCGGGCGGCTGCTGCGGCCCCGGCTCAGCACGGTCCGGATCGAGCTGCCCTCCGGCCGTGACCTCGCCTCGCTGGTCGACCGGGCCGTCCGCAACCCCGCGGCCGCCCCCGAGTCGCACGGGCTCATCGAGGCCACCGTGGTGCACCGCGACTCCAGCTGAACTACGGTTCCTGGGGAGGCACGTCATGCGCACGACGGTCGGCGTCATCGGCTGCGACCGGGAGCTGCGCCGTGGCCCGGTCACCGCCAAGTCCGTGACCCCGATGCGCAGTTGTGTCCGCGAGCCGCTCCACCCGACTGCTGGACGGGGTATGCGGAGCTGGGTCTGCAACGTGTGTGGCAGGCGACACGTTTTTCCTACGACATGACTAAGATGTTGCACGCTCAACCAGATGGGGATGCGTTCGACCACCGGATGCAGCTCGCCCGGCTGCGCCGGATCACCGCATCCCGCCATGCCGCCGCCGAACCGGCGGCCAACTACACGGGACTTCCCCTCCCCCTGTGAGAGCCGCGAGTCCCGCGGGTCACCGATCGGAGAGCCTTCATGCCGCTGCTCGACCCCCAGACCTGGCAGCCCCGCACGCTGTCGGGGCCCCGGTACACCGTCACCGAGCCCGCCACCGGCGACCAGCTGGGCAGGGTCGTCCTGGCAGGCGCCGAGGACGTCGGCCCCGCCGCCGAGGCCGCCCGCGCCGCGCAGACCGAGTGGGCGCGGCTTCCGCACTTCGTCCGTGCCGGAGTGCTGCGCAAGGCCGGCGATCTGTTCGCTGCGCACGCCGAGGAACTGCGCGAGTGGATCGTCCGCGAGTCCGGCTCCATCCCGGGCAAGGCCGACTTCGAGCTGCACGTCGCCGCCCAGGAGTGCTACGAGGCCGCCGCCCTGGCCTCCCGCCCGGCCGGCCAGGTCCTGCCCAGCGAGGCGCCCCGGCTCTCGTACACCCGGCGCGTCCCGGTCGGCGTGGTGGGCGTGATCTCCCCGTTCAACGCCCCGCTGATCCTCTCGATCCGCTCCGTCGCGCCCGCCCTCGCGCTCGGCAACGCGGTCGTCCTCAAGCCGGACCCGCGCACCGCCGTCTGCGGCGGCCTCGCCCTGGCCGCGGTCTTCGCCGAGGCCGGACTGCCCGAGGGACTGCTGCACGTGCTGCCGGGCGGCGCCGAGACGGGCGCCGCGCTGGTCGCCGACCCGCGGGTCCCCGTCATCTCCTTCACCGGGTCCACCGCGGCCGGCCGCGCGGTCGGCGAGGCCGCCGGACGTCACCTCAAGCGGGCGCATCTGGAACTCGGCGGCAACTCCGCGATGATCGTGCTGGAGGACGCCGACCTGGACGCGGTGATCTCCACGGCGGCCTGGGGCTCGTTCTTCCACCAGGGCCAGATCTGCATGACCACCGGCCGCCACCTGGTGCACGCCTCCCTCTACGAGGAGTACGTCGAGCGGCTCGCGGCGAAGGCCGACGCCCTCGCCGTCGGCGACCCGCACCGCGGGCAGGTCCACCTCGGGCCGCTCATCGACGCCGGCCAGCTCAGCAAGGTGCACGGCCTGGTGGAGGCCAGCACCGCGGCCGGCGCGAAGCTCGCCGCGGGCGGCACGCACGAGGACCTCTTCTACCGGCCGACGGTCCTCGCGGGCGTCGACGACACCACCCCCGCCTACGCGGAGGAGGTCTTCGGCCCGGTGGCCCCCGTGCGCCCGTTCACCACCGTCGACGAGGCCGTGGCCCTGGCCGCGCAGAGCTCCTACGGCCTCTCGCTCGGCATCGTCACCCGGGACGCCGCGCGCGGCCTCGACCTCGCCGAACGCATCCCGACCGGCATCGTGCACATCAACGACCAGACGGTGAACGACGAGGCCGTCGCCCCCTTCGGCGGGGTCGCCGCCTCCGGCACCGGCGCCCGCTTCGGCGGCGAGTCCAACCTGGAGGCCTTTACCGACGTCCGCTGGACGACGGTACGGGCCGACGTGGCGCCGTACCCGTTCTAAGCCCTCATCAGGGGTAAGCCCTCATCAGGGGTTACTCGCTCTTGGCCTGCTCGGCCTCGACGGCCTTGCGGACCTCGTCCATGTCCAGCTTGCGCGCCTGTCCGATGACGTCCGTGAGGGCGGCCTCGGGCAGGGCGCCCGGCTGGGCGAAGACGGCGACCCGGTCCCGCACGATCATCAGCGTCGGGATCGACTGGATGTTGAACGCCGCGGCCAGCTCCGGCTGCGCCTCGGTGTCCACCTTGCCGAACACCAGGTCCGGGTTCTCCTGCGCCGCCTTGTCGTAGACGGGGGCGAACTGACGGCACGGCCCGCACCAGGACGCCCAGAAGTCGATCAGCACGAAGTCGTTCTCGGTGACCGTCTGGTCGAAGTTCTCCTTGGTGAGCTCCACGGTGCTGCTCATGACCTGATTCCTTCTTCCTGGTGTGGGGCGAAGCAGTCCGCACAACACGGTCGGCGGATCGCGTATTCCGCGCCCCTACCCGTGTGGCCGCCCCGCACACCACGCACCAGACTGGCCCCATGACGGAAACGGAAACCATCGCGTACGACGTCGTGGTGCTCGGGGCCGGGCCCGTGGGGGAGAACGTCGCCGATCGCACCCGCGCAGCCGGTCTCACCACCGCGGTCGTGGAGAGCGAGCTGGTCGGCGGCGAGTGCTCGTACTGGGCCTGTATGCCCAGCAAGGCCCTGCTGCGCCCGGTGCTCGCCCGCGCCGACGCCCGCCGCGTGCCCGGTCTCGCCCAGGCGGTCCAGGGCCCCCTCGACGTCCCCGCGGTCCTCGCCCATCGCAACTACTACACCTCCGACTGGCACGACGACGGCGCGGCCCAGTGGCTCGACGGCATCGGCGCCGACCTCTACCGCGGCCGGGGCCGGCTCACCGGCCCGCGCACGGTGACCGTGGGCGACAAGGTGCTCACCGCCCGGCACGCCGTGGCGATCGCCACCGGCACCCGCGCCGCCCTGCCCGATCTGCCGGGGCTCGCCGAGGTGAAGCCCTGGACCAACCGGGAGGCGACCAGCTCACAGACCGTGCCCGGCCGGCTCGTCGTGGTCGGCGGGGGAGTCGTGGCCGCCGAGATGGCCACCCTCTACCAGGCGCTCGGCTCGCGGGTCACCATGCTGGTGCGCGGCAAGGGCCTGCTCAACCGGATGGAGCCGTTCGCCGGCGAACTCGTCGTCGAGGCGCTCACCGAAGCGGGCGCGGACATCCGCACCGGCGTCTCGGTGGAGTCCGTGAGCCGTACGGCGGACGGCGTCGTCGTGGTCGTCACCGGGACCGGGGACCGTCTCGAGGCCGACGAGATCCTCTTCGCCACCGGACGCACCCCGCGCACCGACGACATCGGTCTGGACACCGTCGGCCTGGAGCCCGGCTCCTGGCTGGGCGTCGACGACAGCCTGCGGGTGAACGGCACCGACTGGCTGTACGGGGTCGGCGACGTCAACCACCGTGCCCTCCTGACCCACCAGGGCAAGTACCAGGCCCGGATCGCGGGCGCCGCCATCGCCGCCCGCGCCGCCGGGACGCCCCTCCTGCAGACCGAGCCGTGGGGCGCCCACGCGGCCACGGCCGACCATCACGCCGTCCCCCAGGTGGTGTTCACCGACCCGGAGGCGGGGGCGGTCGGCCTCTCCCTGGCGGAGGCGGAACAGGCCGGGCACCGGGTGCGGGCCGTCGACGTCGACATGGCCTCGGCGGCCGGAGCGGGTCTGTACGCCGACGGGTACAACGGCCGCGCCCGGATGATCGTCGACCTGGACGAGGAGATCCTGCGCGGGGTCACCTTCGTCGGACCGGGCGTCAGCGAGCTGGTCCACTCGGCGACGGTCGCGGTCGCCGGCCAGGTGCCGATCGCCCGTCTGTGGCACGCGGTGGCGGCCTACCCGACGATCAGCGAGGTGTGGCTGCGGCTGCTGGAGGCGTACCGGGACAACTGACCTGCGACCTACGGCAACTGCCCTACGGCAACCGACCTACGGCAACTCGAAGTTCAGCGCCCGCGCCGCCTCCTGCGGCGTGGGCTGCGTCCAACGCTCCAGCACGGCCTGGTTGGCCGACAGCGAGCGCGGTTCGGCCCGGTCGAGGTAGAGCAGCCCGTCGAGGTGGTCCGTCTCATGCTGGACGATACGGGCGGGCCACCCGGCGAACACCTCGTCCAGCGGCCGCCCCTGCTCGTCCTCGCCGGTCAGCCGCACCTCGGCGGGCCGGGCCACCACCGCCTGGTAGCCGGGCACGCTCAGACAGCCCTCGAAGAAGCCGACCCGCGCGGAACCGACCGGCTCGTAGGACGGGTTGACCAGGACCCGGAACGGCAGCGGCACCCGCCCGCGGGTCAGCCGCACCTCCTCCGGCACCGGAGCGGGGTCCTCGATCACCGCGATCCGCAGTTCCACACCGACCTGCGGGGCGGCGAGACCGACGCCCGGGGCGGCGAGCATGGTGACGCGCAGCGCCTCCACGAACCGGGCCAGCAGGGCGGGGTCGAGCTCGCCGTCGTAGCGTGCGGTCCCGGCCCGCAGGACCGGGTCGCCGGCCGCGACGATGGGCAACGGGCCGCCGGGGGCGAGGAGTTCCTCGATCCGGTCGGCAAGGGGCGCGCGGGGACTGGGAGATGCCATTCGGCCAGGATGCCACGACCGAGGCCCATGTGACGCAGGTCACTCGAAGTGGTCGGAACTCGGCGGGGTCCCGTTCCGACTACCTGTGCGACCACCTGTCCGATCGTCTGTGCGATCGCCTGATCGCCCCGCCCGGGAACCGTCCCCTTCCCGGCGACTCCCCGCCTGTCGAATCCTTACCCGCCGACTCCCCGCCCCGTCCCCGACCCCGGAGAAGCCCGCCGATGTCCATCGCTCCCCCGACCAGCACGGACGAGGTCCCGCAGGCAGCGGCCCCCGCGCCGAAGTCCCGCGGCCCATGGGCCCCGCTGCGCCCCCTGGTCCTGCGCCTGCACTTCTACGCCGGCCTGTTCGTCGCGCCCTTCGTGCTGATCGCCGCCGTCACCGGGTTTCTCTACGCCGGCGCGTTCCAGGCCGAGAAGCTCCTGTACTCCCATGAGCTGACCGTGCCGGTCGGTGACACCAAGCTGCCGATCTCCGAGCAGGTGGACGCCGCCCGCAAGGCCCATCCCGAGGGAACGGTCTCGGCCGTGCGCCCCTCGCCGGAGGACGACGCCACGACCCGGGTGATGCTGTCGGGCGTCGAGGGGGTCACCGCCACCCACACCCTCGCGGTGTTCGTCGACCCGTACACCGGCAAGGTGCGCGGCGCGCTGGAGCAGTACGGCTCGACCGGCGCGCTGCCGCTGCGCACCTGGATCGACGAGTTCCACCGCGACCTGCACCTCGGTGAGAACGGGCGTCTCTACAGCGAGTTCGCCGCGAGCTGGCTGTGGGTGATCGCGGGCGGCGGGGTCGCGCTGTGGTTCTCCCGCCGCCGCGCCCTGCGCAAGGTGCGCGGCACCAGCGGGCGGCGGCGCACGCTCGGGCTGCACGGCACGGTCGGCGTGTGGGCCGCCGCCGGGTTCTTCTTCCTGTCCGCGACCGGACTGACCTGGTCGACGTACGCGGGCGCCAACGTCGACGAACTGCGCACCTCTCTCGGCCAGTCCACCCCGTCGGTCTCCGCGGCCGCGGGCGGCGGCGAGCACGCCGGGCACGACTCGGCGTCCGCTGCGGGCGGGGACGGCGAGCACGGCGTCGGCCTCGACAAGATCCTGTCCGCCGCGCGCGCCGAGGGCCTGGGCGACCCGGTCGAGATAGTCCCGCCCGCGGACGCGTCCTCCGCGTACGTGGTCAAGCAGGTGCAGCGCAGCTGGCCCGAGAAGCAGGACGCGGTCGCGATCGACCCGGCCACCGGCGAGGTCACCGACGTGCTGCGGTTCGCGGACCACCCGCTGCTCGCCAAGCTGACCCGATGGGGCATCGACCTGCACACCGGCGTTCTGTTCGGCCTGGTCAACCAGCTCGCGCTGATGGTCCTCACGCTCTCCCTGATCCTGCTGATCGTGCTGGGCTACCGCATGTGGTGGCAGCGCGGCCGCGGCTCCTCCTTCGGCCGGCCGATCCCGCGCGGCGCCTGGGCGCAGGTTCCGCCGTACGTCCTGGTCCCGCTGATGGCGGGGGTCGCCGTGGTCGGCTACTTCATCCCGCTCCTCGGCATCCCGCTGGCCGGCTTCCTGCTCGTGGACATCGTCCTCGGCGAGATCGCGTACCGACGGGGGCGGCGGACGGCGGTCTGAGCACCGGTACGGAGCGGTACGGCAGCGGTACGGCAGCGACATGGGAGCGACACGAGAACGGCCCGGCGGTGGGTTCCATCGCCGGGCCGCTTCTTCGGCTCCGCTTCTTCGTCTTTCCGGGAGTCTCCCCGTGCGGCTTCCCGCGCGTCTCCCGTGCCGTCACTCCTGCGGGAAGTCGCCCGCCAGCGCCGAGGCGATCCGCAGGTGCGGTCCCGCCTCGCCGGGCCGGCCCTGGCGCTCCAGGGTGCGGCCGAGCATCAGCCGGGCGTAGTGCTCCACCGGGTCACGCTCGACGATCACCCGCAACTCGGCTTCGGCGCGGAGCAGTTGGGCCGAGTGGTAGTAGGCGCGGGCCAGCAGCAGCCGGGGCCCGGTCTGCTCCGGCACCTCCTCGACGAGTCCGACCAGCACCTGCGCGGCCGTCGCGTACTCCTTGGCGTCGAAGAACTGCTGTGCTCGCTCCCACCGCTCCGCCGCCGTTCCGTGGGCGTAGTACGTGGTGTATGTCGTGTCCACTCGTGACCTCCTTCGGGGCGGTCAACCGGACTAGGTAGTTGAATATTCCACTACGACTGGCCGGCGAGCGCGGCCAGCTCCGCCTCGGCCCGCTCGGTGACGTGGACGAGGACCCGGCCGGCGGCCGCCAGATCCTCCGGCGGGATTCCGGCGTAGATCCGGGCGGTGCTCCCGCCCGTCTCGGCGAGGACGGCGGCGATCAGCTCGCGTCCGGCGTCCGTGGGCCCGACCAGGGTGCCGTCGGCCGCCAGCAGCCCCTTGGCGAGGAGCTCGTCGACGGTGCGGTGCACGTCCGCCGGGTCGTTCTTGAGCGACCCGGCGATCTGCTCGACGAGCGCGTCGAGCTCCAGCGGCCCGTCGGCGAGGACGGTCGCCCGCAGGGTCAACTGCTCGAGGAAGGTGGCCCCGTGGCGGGCCAGGAAGTGCTCCAGGACGGCGCGGCTCGCGTAGTGCGCCCGGCCGATGAGGCGGCTGTCGGCGGGAGGTGCGGTGGTGGTCATGACTCCCCCTGGGAGGTCTCGATGGGTTCGAGCGGTACGTCGAGCAGGGTCCTCAGCTCGTCGGTCAGCGCGCGTGTCCGGGCGCTCTTCAGGCCGCCCAGAGGCGCCAGCAGCTGCTCCAGCAGCCCCTGGACGACCGTGATCGCGCGGCGGGTCACGTCCTCGCCCTGTGCGGTGAGCGCGAGTTGGACCGCTCGCGGGTCGCGGGGGTCCCGGTTCCGCTCGATCAGGCCGGCGGACTCCAGGGCTCGGGCGAGCTTCGAGACGTAGAGCGGCTCCAGGCCGGTGTGGTCGGCGAGCCGCCGCTGGCTGGGGCGCTCGCCCGCGTGCTGCATGCCGTACAGCGATGCGACCAGCGAGTACTGCGCGTGGGTGAGACCGAGCGGAGCCACCGCCCGGTCCACCGCCACACGCCACTTCGTCGACAGACGCCATACGAGGAAACCGGGCGTGGCCCGTTCGGAACCCTTGCTCATGCTCGATAGAGTACATGGCTACTATGTCCATGGCTACTATATTCAGGAGTGCCGTGCGACGCCGAACAGCACATCGCCGGCCGCGTCGAGCGGGGCTGCCGGGCCCCCGGGCCGGGTAGCGGGCGCCGGGCGATACGGTGGCCCCCGGTCGGTCGTTGGCGGGGACGAAGGGACATGGCACGTGGCACTGAGGGCGCTTCGCTCGGCATTGGAAGCCCTGTACGTCAGGCGCCTGGCGCGCAAGTTGGAGGGCAAACCCCGTCCCCGGCACGTCGCCATCATGCTGGACGGCAACCGCCGGTGGGCGCGCGGAGCCGGGCACGACGACGTCCGCGAGGGCTACCGCGTCGGCGGTGCGAAGGTCGGCGACTTCCTGCGCTGGTGCGCCGCCGCGGACATCGAGCACGTCACCCTGTGGATGCTGTCCGACGACAACCTCCACCGGCCGCCGGCCGAGCTCGAGCCGCTGCTCGCCATCATCGAGGAGACCGTGGCCAGCATCTGCGCGGCCGACGAGGACTGGCGGATCGAGGTCATCGGCGCGCTGGACCTGCTGCCGGCGGACACCGCGCGGGCCCTGAAGGACGCCGTCGCGGGCACCACCCACCGGGCGGGCCTCAAGGTCGATGTGGCGGTCGGCTACGGCGGGCGCCGCGAGATCATCGACGCGGTCCGGTCCGCCTTCGACAAACACATCTCCGCCGGGGGCGACCCGCGCGAACTGGCCGAGAACTTCGACCTCCAGCACATCTCCGACAACCTCTACTCCTCGGCGGGCCGCGACACCGACTTCGTCATCCGCACCTCCGGCGAGCAGCGGCTGTCCGGCTTTCTGCTCTGGCAGTCCGCATACGCGGAGGTGCACTTCGTCGAAGTCCTGTGGCCTGCCTTCCGTGAGATAGACCTGCTGCGCGCACTGCGCTCGTACGCGGCCCGGGAGCGGCGCTACGGCAGGTGAGCAACGGCAGGTGAGCATCGGACGGCGGTCAGCCCGCCGTCCGCCAGGGTCGGAGCTTGTCGGGGTTGAGCACCGCCCAGATCCGCTTGATCCGGTCGCCCGACACGTCGAACGCCAGCACCGACACGGAGACGCCGTCCACCTGGGCGACCAGCCCCGGCTGACCGTTGACCGTGCTCTCCACCAGCGTCACGCCGGGCGCCGAGTCCATCCGGCCGGCGAAGAAGTGCGCGATCCGCTCGGCGCCCTCGACCGGGTGGAGCGCGGCCGGGACGAGCCCGCCGCCGTCGCCGGTCGCCGTGGCGTCGGGGGCGAGCAGCCCGATGAGGGCGTCGATGTCCTTGGCCTCCCACGCCTGCTTGAAGGCCCGGACGGTGTCGGCGCGCAGGGCTGCCGGGGCCGCGGCGGACTGCGAGGCGCGTATCCGGCGGCGGGCCGACGAGGCCAGTTGCCGGCACGCCGTCGGCGTCCGGCCGACGATCGCGGCCACTTCGGCGAAGGAGTAGCGGAAGACGTCGTGCAGGATGAACGCGACCCGCTCGGCCGGGGTCATCAGGTCGAGGACGACGAGGAAGGCCATGTTGATCGACTCGTCGAGGGTGACCCGGTCGGCCGGGTCGGCGGCGGCGGTGCCGACCCACCGCCCGCTGACCCACTGGGTGCCGTCGGGCAGCGGCTCCGGGACCCATTCCCCGACGTAGCGCTCCCGCCGGGCCCGTGCCGAGCCGAGCAGGTCGAGGCAGATGCGGCTGGCGACCGTCGTCAGCCAGGCGCCGGGGGCGTCGACGGCGTTCCGTTGCTGCGGCGACATGGCGTACCAGCGGGTGTAGGTCTCCTGCACGACGTCCTCGGCCTCGGTCAGTGAGCCGAGGAGCCGGTACGTGAGGCTGATCAGCTGCTGCCGCTCGCTCATGATCGCGTTCAGGCTCGGATCGGGCCTGCCGTGCTCGGACGTGGACGGTTCGGTCATGGTGTCGCCGACTCCCTCGGTCGCTCTGTCCCCGTTCAGTTCGACGAGACAGCACGGCGGAATGTGAGCCGGGCGCCGCGTCGCCTCACGTTCCGCAGGGCTGCGTCGTCGGCACTGATGAACGGAAACGCTATCCCGGTGATGAAAGTAGGCAACCGATGTCTGAGTCGGTCAACGTCTCGATCATTTACTACAGCTCGACGGGCAATGTGCACGCTTTGGCGCAGGCGGCCGTCGAGGGTGCGGAGAAGGCCGGCGCGCAGGTGCGACTCCGCAAGGTCGCGGAGACGGCCCCGCAGGAGGCGGTCGACTCCCGGGCGGAGTGGGCCCAGCACCTTCAGGACACCGCCGACGTCGCCCAGGTGAGCCTCGACGACCTGGAGTGGGCGGACGTGGTGCTGTTCGGCACCCCCACCCGCTTCGGCAACCCGGCCAGCCAGCTCAGGGCCTTCATGGAGACCACCGGCCCGCTGTGGTTCCAGGGCAAGCTCGCGGGCAAGGTGTACTCGGCCTTCACCGCCTCCAACACCGCCCACGGCGGCCAGGAGTCGACCCTCCTGGCGCTGGGGAACACCTTCTACCACTGGGGCGGAGTCATCGTGCCCCCTGGCTACACCGACCCCGTCCAGTTCCAGTCGGGCAACCCCTACGGCACCTCCCACGTGGCCGGCGACGGCGCGCCCGGTGAGGTGCCCCTGCAGGCGGCCCGCCACCAGGCCCGCCGTGCCGTCGAGATCGCGGCCGCCCTCAAGGCCGGCCGCGCGGCCTGATCCGGCGCGGAACGCATGGGCCGCTGACCGCCGAAGAGCTCGCCGCCGCCGACGACGGCAGTCGTCGTCGGCGGCGACAACGCGTCAGCGCACCCTGTCGTAGGCGTTGACCGCCTGGATCGGATGCCGCCTCCGCGCGGTAGATGGCATCCGACCGGCCGGGCGCCGGAACCAGTTACGCGCTCTGGGTCAGCAGACCGGCGTCGATGACCTCAGCGATAAGGGCGGCGCCGCGGCTGTTCTGGTGGATGTGGTCGGTCGTGAGCACGAGACCTCGCCGCCGCGAGATCGTGTCGAGGCTGCGGCGCAGCACTGCGTGCTGGACGAGGACGCCGACGCCCGCTGCGGGCGTCACCTCCCGGTATGAAATCGGGCGCGGGTCCGCTTGGCGCAGCTCCTCGATCTGGCGTTCGTGGAGCGGCAGGTAGGCCACCTCGTGGGTGGCGGCGACCTCGGCGATCATCCGGCTGTACGCCTGCGATGCCTGTGCCGCTGCTCCGTCGAGTTGTTGGCCGAGTACCGGTAGCGACAGCAGACCGATCGTCGCGTCGGTCTCCGCTCGCAGCCGTGCGACGACGGCTCCCAGGCACTGTCGGAACCAGCCGGCCGACGGGCGATCGGGGAGCTGTTTGCGCTTCATGGCCTGCTCGACGGGGTAGCCGGCAAGGCTCGCTCGGGCGTCGTTGGTCCCGATCAACACGGTGATCACATCGGGTGGGTTCGTGACGACGGCATCGAGGCGCTGCAAGAGGTTGTAGGCGAAGTCGCCGTTGGCGCCGAAACGGGCAAGCTGCACGTCACCGGGAGTGTGGCGTCGTCCGAGAAGATCCAGGTAGTCGACGCTGAACTGCGCGCGGGTGAGGCTGTCGCCGAGGCACGCGATGCGTGTCGTCACGGCGCTTCCTCCGGGCTGGGCGTGCCGACGCGTTCGGTCGGGCGGGTGTCGGTCCGAGGACGGTGGTCGGTGCCGAGGGTCGCAGTGACGGCCAGGATGGACGTCGGCCCTTCCATGTCGACCACGTGCCATACCCCGGCCGGGTTGATGGTGGCCTCGCCCGGCCCGAGCAGAACGCGGTCGGGCACCCCGTCCACGTCGCGGGTGACCGTCACAGACCCGCTGAGGCAAACGACCAGTTCGTCGCCTGCAGGGTGGCTCTCCCCATGGTCGCCGAGCCCGTCGCCGTCGAAGATCATCACCATCCGGCCCTCGGCGCCGTCTGCCGCGACCGCGGCGCTGTAGGCCTGGAGCACCTCCGGGTCCCAGGTGAAGCCCTCGACGGGTTTCGCTCTCGATCCCGGTCCGAGGTGCACGGGGGTGGTCCGCAGGTCAATGGCATTGCGTTCGTGGTGGAGGAGTCTCATGCCGACGATCGTCCACGACGGCGATCGGGCGGTCTTGAAGAAAAGGGAAGAGAAGCCGACGCGAAGGACAGACGGTTGGCGGCTACCGGGCTCCGAGGAGGACTTCGCCACGACGCCAGGCCGTCGGCGTTCGGCCCGTGAACTCGCGCCAGTCCCGAACGAGATGGGCCTGGTCGGCGTAGCCAGTGACGGTTGCCACATCGCCCCACGGGAGCGGGTCCTGCGCCACCGCCAGTTCGTGCGCGTGCTCGAAGCGCAAGACTCGGGCGAAGGTCTTCGGCGACAGGCCCACCTCACCGCGAAACCGCTCGGTGAGGTACCGACGGCTCCAGCCGAGTTCCGCGGCGACCGCACCGACCTGGACGCAACCCCGCGCGACGACGAGGCGGCGCCACGCCTCGGCTACCTCGGGGCGCACCCGGCGCACATGGTCGCCGCAGGCGCCACGGCCGACAGCTCGGAGGAGCAGTTCGTCCAGCGCGGTGAACCGCGCCGCCCATGTTGTCGCCGATCGGAGCCGGTCGACCAACTCGACGGCAAGCGCTCCGAGAAGCTCGTCGAGCGGGACCAGTCGGTGGGCGAGCTCGGCGGGCGGCATGCCGTAGATGGCCCGCGCCCCGAGCGGTGTCAGCGATACCTGAACACCTTGCTGGCGTCCGTCGTGGTGAATCGCGACGGACCGGCACATCAGACCGCCGGCCACGCTGCCGAATCGGGTGACCGGTGACCCGTCGTCAACGCCCGCCGCCACCTCCAAAGGATCTGACAGGCTGATCACCGCGGTGAGCGCGCGGCTCGGCGGGCCGCAGTGCACCCCCGTCGGGAGTCCGCGGAGGTCGAAGCCGACATACGAGTCGACGTACTGCCGCAGGACGGGCGCCGGACGTGCACCGATCCCAGTGGCCGTGTGGTCCTCCATTCTCGTCAGTGTACGAGCCGCCCAGCCCAGGAAGATCACAATCCAAGGCTGCGCGTAGTCAGGCGGCTGCTACGGATCCGCCGGATCACGAAGGATCAGAACCACGGAGATGGGGTGATCGGCGCCGATGACTCCGTCTCTTGCCAGGATCAACCCGCGCGTCAACCCGGCGGCCGGCGCTGCGTGGCACCGCGAGCGGCACTCTCACGGGCGTGACGGCGTCTGACTCCTTCGCCCGGCCGAGGAGCCGGCCGGGGACTTTGTGGCGCTGCTCCTCGATGGCGGTGGTTGCGGTCCTCGCCCGGATCCGCGTGGTCGTCCGCTCTCCCGACGACTCCGTCGTTACACGCTCCGTTCCGAGAGACGCTGCAGGTAGTTCCAGCCTGCGTCCCGCTGGGCGGGGTTCCAGACCTGGTTGCGTTTGAAGGCCGCCTCGGCATCGTCGGACCACGTCTTGGGGCCTCCGGCGGCCATGGCCATGAGTTGCGTACGGCACGCCCGTTCCAGCAGAACGGCGTACATGACGGCAGTTGCGGCGTCCGGACCGACGGTGACGGCTCCGTGCCGCGGCATGAGGCATGCGGGGCCGTCACCGAGCGTCTCGGCGAGCGCCGCGCCGAGGTCGCGGGTCGCGATGAGCGCACCCGTCTCGGTGAAGCGCGGCACTTGCGGATCGCAGAACACGACGCCGTCGTGGGAGATGGGCAGCAGGGGTGTGTCGAGGGAGGCGAAGGCGCTCAGGGCGGGTGCGTGCGTGTGCACGACGCAGCCGACGTCCGGGCGCCTCGCCATGATCTCGGTGTGGATCGGGTACTCGATGTGCCGCTTGCCCTCGCCGTGGAGGACCTCACCCTCGCGGCTGACCAGCAGCACCCGCTCGGCGAGAATCTCCTCGAATCCCCAACCGGAGGCTTTCATCCAGACGCCGCCGCCATCCGGGTCACGGACGGCGGCGTGCCCCCACACCATGTCGGTCAGACCGGCAGCGGCCAGGGCTCGGCTGGCACGTACGGTCTCGTCGATCTCTTCCTTCATCAGGGTCCATTTCAGTCGGTCGGGTGGCGTACGGCTGGTGGAGCCGGTCCGCACCCGTGTCGTCGTCGGTGCAGTGGTGCCCCATGGCGCGGTAGCCCGGGGCCGGGGTCAGGCGGGCGTGGAGAGGGCAGCGCACGCCTGCGGGGGAGGCGGCCGTCACCGCGTCCCTGGTGTGGACGGCTGGTGGAACGGGTCGCGGGCCGTGACGTGGATGGTGAGCGGCGGCACCTGCGACACCTCCAGCGACACCTCGTCACCGGGGCTCAGCGGTCCGACCCCGTCCGGGGTGCCGCTCGCGATGATGTCTCCCGGCTCGAGCGTCATCGCCCGGGAATACACTTCGATGAGCTGCGGGACGTCGTAGATGAGGTCGGCGACCCTCCCCTTCTGGCGAAGACGACCGTTGACGCTCAGTTCGAGCTCGAGCACCGACGGGTCCGGGATCTCGTCCGCGGTGACGATGGCCGGCCCCAGCGGCGTGAAGGTGTCGAAGCTCTTGCGATACGAGCGGTCCTCGTCGCCCCGCATCGTCACGTCGATCAGGGCGAGATAGCCGAAGACGTGGCTCAGTGCGTTCCCACGGGATACGTGGCGTGCCGGGGCACCGATGACGATGCCGAGTTCGGCTTCGTAGTCGATGCGACGCGTGGGATCAGGATGCTCGATCGATCCGTCCGGCCCGACGATCGACGAAGGTGCCTTGAGGAAAGCGACATACTTCTCGATCGTTCCCGGCACGTCCTTGAAGGCTCCCGCAGCAATCATCTCTTCACGATGCGGACCGTGATTGACCGGGGCGGCGAGGATCTTCGACGGTCTTGGCTGGGGCGGTCTGAACGTGACCTGTGAGCGGGGTGTTCCGGTGCTGCGTGCGGCGTCCCGGATCTTGGGCTCGATCCTCGCCCAGTCCGCTATCAGCGCACTCATACGATCCGATGGACGAGTTGTCTCCGGCAGCACACTTGTCACGTCGACTATCGAGTCGTCCCGTGCCCAGACGCCGAGCCGAAAATCGTCGAACAGGCTCAGTTTCAACGTACTTTCCTCTCCGTGAATACCGTCGGCGGTGTCCCGCGCCCCGGACTCTCACCCACGCAGGTCGCCGCTTGCGAGGTTTCTGGGCAGGAACAGTCCCGCCACGAGCGTGATCAGGGCGACGCCGGAGATGTAGAAGGCGGGAGACACGGCGCTGTCCGTCACGTCGATGAGCCAGGTGCAGATGATCGCGCCGAAGCCGCCGAAGACAGTCACAGCGGTTGCCGAGCCCATGGAGACCAGCGAGCCGCGGTGCTTGGCGCTGAAGAGCTCCGTGATCGTTGCGGAGCCGGTGCCGGCGATGGCCGCCGTGAACACCGCGAAGACCAGTTGCGCGATCACCAGCGACCCGAACGACCTGTTGTCGACCATGAGCAGGAAGAGCGGATACGGCAGCACCACGTAGCCCACGGCACTGAACACGATCAGGGCTTTACGCCCGAACTTGTCTGAGAGATGGCCCGCGACAGGCAGCAGGACAACCGTCACCATCGCGCCGATGAGCGTCGCCACCAGGGAGGTCTGCAGCTCGATGTCCAGGAACTCCGAGGCGTAGCTGGGCATGTACGTGAGCGCGACCATGGCCGTCACTCCCCAGAGAGCGACCACCCCGACCGTCAGCAGGAATCCGACACTCGGCCGCGGGTTCGTTCCGTGGTCGATCTCCGCGCCGGACTGCGTGGATGCCTGACCGCGGGACGCGGTGAAGACGGGGGTCTCTTCTATGCGTCTCCGCAGGAACAGGGCGACCACGGCGAGCAGAGCGCCCAGGACGAAGGGGACACGCCAACCCCAGTCGCGCATCGCCGTCGAGCCCAGGGCGCCGGTCAGCCCGGCGGTGACCAGCACACCGAGCAACAGGCCACCGTAGGTCGCGACTTGGTGGAAGCTCCCGAAGAATCCCCGGCGCCCGCGGTGGGCCCACTCGATGAGGAAGACGGCCGAGCTCCCGAATTCGCCGCCGGCCGAGAATCCCTGCGCGAGGCGTCCGATGACGATGATGACCGCACCGAGCGATCCGGCGACGGCATACCCCGGTGCGAGGCCTATAAGGAGTGAGCCGGATGCCATCAGCAGCATCGACAGCAGCATGACCGACTTGCGTCCCTTGCGGTCGATGAACGGACCGAGGACAAAAGCTCCCAAGGGCCGGGCGATGAACCCGACCGCGAAGACCGCGAAGGCCGCGAGGATCGACGTGACGCCGTCCTGTTCGGGAAAGAAGGTGGCTCCGATATGAACGGCGAGGAAGCCGTAAACGGTGAAGTCGTACCACTCGAGGACGTTTCCGAGAGTGGCGAGGACCGTCACACGCTTGAGAGTGGACGGGTCCACTTGGGTGGGATCCGCAACCGATATTTCTTTTGCAACAGCCATGGAAGTGTCCTTTGCATGACCTGCCGGAGAACGGAATGTGCCGCACGCGGGCAGCGGCCGGCCCTGAATGCTCGACCGCTGCCCAGGAGATGTTCCGCGTGGCTCAGGTGGTGCGGGACGCCGAGGAAGGCGTCACAGAATGTGCGTGGGGATCGGCTCCCAGGTGACCTGGCCCTGCTCGTCGCGGACGACACGGCCGAAGGGCTGGTCGCCGAAGTGGAAGGCGAAGGCGTAGGTGTCGGGCTTGAGCAGCTCCGACAGCACGCGGGCACGTGCTTCCTGTACGGACTCGGTGTGGCTGTCGGGTGCCGAGCCCCAGTCGGGGTGGGTCAGCTGCGCGGGCGAGTGGAACGCGTCGCCGAAGACCACCAGCCGCCTGCCGCTCGACGAGGTCACGATGTAGGTGGCGTGCCCGGGGGTGTGGCCGGGCGTGACGAGTGCCGTCACGCCCGGCACCACCTCTCCGCCGTCGTCGACGAGGGTGAGCTTCGGGTGGTGCAGCAGCGGCTCCACCACGGTGGTCGGGTCCGGCATGTCGGCCGGCGGCACCCCTTGGGAGAGCGGCTCCCACTCCTGCCGCGACATCACATACGACGCCGACGGGAAGGTTGCCTTCCGTGCGCCGTTCCCGTCCGGGACGAACGCCCACCCCGTGTGGTCGATGTGGATATGGGTCAGGGCGAGAACATCGATGTCCTCGGGCGCGTAGCCGACCGACGCGAGTGTCTCCAGCATCGCGCCGCCCTGGATGGGCCCGTAGTGCGAGTTGACGTTCATGACACCGAGTCCGGCGTCGACGAGCATGCGGTGGCCGTCCCGCTCGACGAGCAGTCCGCCTGCCGTCATCGGCACGCCGCCCGCCTCGTCCAGCGCCTCGGGGTGTTCGCGCCAGTAGGCGTCGGGGAACGACTTGAGGAAGCCGGTGGGGGTGAGCGACATGGGTCCGTCGACGATGTAGGTGAAGGTGAACTCATCCATCGTCCACCGACGCACCGCGGACTGGGATCCCAGTCGTCCGATATTGGCCGTCATATCGCAGTTCCTTTCTCGGGTGGTGCTTGACTTCCGTCAGGAGGATTCGAGGGCTCTGGACTATGCGTCCGAGCGTGCTGTCAGGTTCGGGAAGAGAGTTGTCGCAGTGGTCGAGAACTGCGCCAGATGTCGGTCACTGAGGAGGGTGGTCCGACTCAGCGCGTCCATGTGGGCTTCGATCACCTTGAGGTCCCCCGGCGGATAGTCGGACCCGAACACGATGTGATCGGGGGACGTGATCTCCAGGAGTGGAAGAAGCGCGTTGGGTGATGTCGCGAGCGCGGTGTCGTAGAACAGGCCGGCGATCTGCTGGCGCACCTCTGCCTTGGTCACGCCGCGGGGATTGCTCACCCACGGCAGCAAGCCGGTCGACCCGATGCGTTCGGCAAGGATGGGTAGGACTCCGCCGGCATGCGAGAGGACGAAGTTGATGTTCGGGAAGTCCAGGAAGACCCGCGCATAGATGGCGTCGACGATGGTGCGCGTCGTGTCCATGGGGAATTCGATGACAGGCCCCGGGCGTCCGCACGCAAGCACGTCGAAGCCAGCAGGCACCACCGGATGCAGGAGGACCGTGGCCCTCTTGGCGTCGAGCGCGGCGAAGACATCGGTGAACCGAGGGTCCCCCAGATAGGCGCCGTCGTAGTTGGTGACGAGAACGAATCCGTCGGCGCCGAGTTCCTCGGTTGCGCGGGCGACTTCCGATACCGCGCCGGCCGGATCGATCAGCGGAAGGTTGGCGAGCAGCCCGAACCGGTCGGGGTGTTCCCGCACCACCTTCGCCCCGAACTCGTTGTGTGTCTTCGCCACGTCGGGAGTGAGCCGGTTCGGGCTCGACAGCATCTGTACCGAGATGCCATGACCGTCCATGAACTCCAGGGCGCTTTCGACCGACCAGGGGCCGGCCGGCGGCGCGGTGAAGTTGCCGGCGCGGAAGGAGGCCAGCAGACCCGCAAGCCCGGCTTCCGTGAGTGGCGGGGTGTAGTGGGCATGGACGTCGATCAGGTCGCCGCCGCTGCGTTGACGCAGGCGGGCGACGGCATTCGCCACGTCAGTCTCCGGATTCACCATCGTCGTTCTCCTCCGATCGTTGTCACGACCGTCTCTTTCGGTTGGTGTTACTGCCGCAGGGCTGTCGGAGCGAAGCCGGCAACGCGTTGGTACGCGGCGGCGAGCGCCTCCCGTTCCCCGGGAGCGAAGACTTCGCCCACCTCGGTGAAGCCCTCGGGGGCACGTTCCTCGGCCAGGTCGAGAATGCGTGCGGCTCCCTGGCTGCGATTGGCTTCCACGACGCCCGCCGTGGCGGCGAGGCGTTCGCTTTCGTAGCGCTCCAGGGCGATGTCGGGATCGCCCTCCTCAAGGAGGGCCTGGGTCAGCGCACGCGCGTCGAGGATCGCCTGGGAAGCTCCGTTGGAGCCCACGGGGAACATGGGGTGCGCCGCGTCGCCCAAGAGGGTCGTCCGTCCCGCGGTCCACGTCGGCAGTGCGTCGCGGTCGACCATGGGAAAGACGTGGACGCTCTGCGCGCCGCGCATCAGCGCCGCGACGTCGAGCCACGGGAACGACCACGAGTCGTACTGGTCGATGAAGTCCTCGATATTTCCCGGTCCGTTCCAGGATTCGACGGGCGGGATCCGGCGCGAGCTCTGGTCCAGGACGGCAATCCAGTTGATCAGGACGTTGCCCTGGTCGTCGGGAGCGGAGAGTGGATAGGCCACGACCTTGTGCCCGCGCGTGCCGATCAGCGTCATGGACTTTCCGGTGAGGAACGGCGGTGCCATGGTGGTGCCGCGCCACATCACTTCCCCGCTCCATCGAGGGCTGCCGTCCTCCGGGTGGAGCTGCTTCCGGAGTGCCGAGTGCAGGCCGTCGGCGCCCACCAGCACATCCGCGGACTCCTGGGACGTGCGGCCGGTGACGCTGTCGATCAGCTGGAACTCGGCGCCCTTGCGGTTGTCCGGGTGGGAACCGCTGACCTTCATTCCCGTGCGCACCGCGGATTCGCCGAGGCGCCGGCGGACGATGTCCAGGAGGGCCATCTGGAAGTTGCCTCGGTGGATCGAGAGCTGCGGCACCGGGTATCCCGCCGATATCCCGCGCGGCTCCCGCCACAGGAACTGGCCGTGCCGATTCACGTAGCACAGCTCTTCGGTGGCGACGGCAAGGGGGAGAAGCTCCTCCAGGACGCCGATTCGTTCGAGTTCCCGGACGGCGTGGGGAAGTACGTTGATTCCCACGCCGAGCGGTCGCGGTTCGGGGACCGCCTCGTAGATGGTCACGTCGATGCCGGCGTCATGGAGCATCAACGCGGTGGTGAGTCCGCCGATCCCGCCTCCGGAAATTGCGATTCTCACGGTTACCTCCTTCCTCGGCCGACAGCGGGCACCGTTTCGTCGGCTTCCGGCGCGGCGGCCGGCTCGAATGTGTCTGTCACCTGCTGCCGGTCGGGCAGCTCGGTCTCGCGGTAGAGATGCAAAGCCTCGAGGGCCGCCCGGTCACTGGCGACAAAGAGGTCGGCGGTCTCTTCCGCTTCGTGCTCGACGGGCACCCAGGAGGGGACGACGAAGACGTCACCCGGACCCCAGGTGAATTCCTTTCCGCCGATCACGGACCTGCCGCGGCCGCGGAACACGGTGTGGATCCGGCCGCCGGTCTGACGTCGGGGGGCCGTGGGCTTTCCCGGACGAATCCTCGTCATCTGGCAGGTGAGGGTGGGCAGAGCAGGGCCGCCGGTGACCGGATTCCTGTACTCCAGCGTCACGCTGGAGTCGTCACTCTGCTTCTGCAACGCTGCCAGTGCGGCATCGACCTGGGCATAGGGGTAGCGCAGCAGCGGCGAGTACGGTTTCGGCCAGGCGGCGCCGTCGGAATGCTGAAGTCCCGCATGCCCGAACTTCTCCTCCGAGAGGGAGAAACCCGCGACGTCCTGCATCCCGGCCGGATGGTCCTCGAAGAAGATCGACTCCAAGGTGGCGACCATCACCACGTCGATCACATCGAGCCAGATGGCGGGCTCACCGCTCTGGTTGGTGTGATCGTGCCACGCCCCGCTGGGCGTGAGGACGAAGTCGCCGGGCTCCATCCAGCAGGCGTCTCCGTCGACGGTGGTGTAGACATTCGAGCCGGTCATCATGAACCGGATCGCTGCCGGAGAATGCCGATGGGCCGGTGCCGTCTCACCCGGATCCAGATACTGGTAGGCGCCGAACAGGGCTTCGGTCGTTCCGATGCGCAGCCCGGGGTTGCAGAACTGCAGGGCCCGCCGCTGAGCCGCGCCTTCGTCGACCTCCAGAACCCTTCCCGCCTGCCGAGCCAGCGGGGCGACGGTGTCCCAGCGCCACAGATGCGCACGCGTCTGCGGCATCGGGTGTGCCGGCATCGGCGGCCTGCTCCACAGGCCCGCCATATCGCGCGATGCGAGCGCACCACAGAATTCTTCGATCGATACTTTCGCCGTGTCGACACTGCCGGGAAGCATTGCGTCTTGCCTATTTTCTTTTTGCATCGTCAGCCCACCTGTTGCCTCTCTCATGGCTCGCCATGCGTTTTCAACAGAATTGGGGACTAGAACAGCATGACCGGTTTGATCGTCGCCCCATCGTGCATTTCGCGGGCAGCGGTGTTCAGGTCCCTGAATTTGTAGTGCTTGATCAGCTTTTCCAGCGGGAGCTTTCCCTGCCGATGCAGCGTGGCCATCCGGGGCAGCAGGGTCTCCGGCTCGCCGTCCCCCAGCGTCACGCCCAGCACGCGCCTGCCGAGCAGCAGATCGTGCATGTCCAGCGCCACGTCGACGCCGGGAGGGGCCACGCCGACGACCGCGCACGCTCCGCCGGTGCTGAGGGCGTCGACGGCGGTGCGGAGGAGAGCGGGAATTCCGGTGGTGTCCACTGCGTTGTCGACGCCGCGTCCACCGGTGATCTCTGCCAGGGCGGTCGCCGGATCCACTTCGGTGGTGTTGATGGTGTGCCGTGCGCCGAGCTCCAGGGCGAGCTCGAGCCGGGAGGGCACACGGTCGATCGCGATGATGTCACCCGAGGGCAGAGCAGCGGCGGCCATGATCGCCGACAGGCCCACCGCGCCGGCGCCGAAGACGGCCAGGCTCTCACCGGGTCTGGGCGCCAGGACGTTCCAGACGGTGCCGACTCCGGTCTGGACGCCGCAGCCCAGCGGCGCGAGTACCGTCAGGTCGGCTTCGGGGTCCACCTTCACTACACTGCGAGCGTCGACGACGGCCGCCTCGGCGAAGGAGGACTGGCCGAAGAAATGCCCACCGACCGGGACGCCTTCGCGCGTGATCGGAGAGCTCCCGTCTCTGCGTTTGCCTCCCGTCACATTGCGGGGCAGCCAGGTGTCGCAGTAGGCCGGGTGGCCATTGCGGCAGCTGGTGCAGTGTTCACATGATGTGAAACTCAACAGGACCTTGTCGCCGGGCCGGACTTTGGTGACAGAAGCCCCGACCTGCTCGACGATTCCGGCTCCTTCGTGGCCGATGACCCCGGGCAGCGGGAAGGGCATACGGCCCGCCTGTACGTTCAGATCGCTGTGACACAGACCGGCGGCGACCATTCGTACCAGGACCTCGTCCTTGCGAGGTTCGTCGAGCACGACTTCGGCAAAGGTGAATGGGGCACCCGGGCCTTCGATTATGGCTGCTGTGGTGGAATGCATGTTGCCTTTCCCTTTTTCGGTCGATGCCTACAGGGCCACGATGACCGACTTGGTCTGCAGGTATTCGTCCAGGCCCTCGGGGCCGTTTTCCCGCCCGTAGCCGGACTGCTTGTAGCCGCCTATCGGCATGGAGATGTCCATGGCAGCCCACGTGTTGACCCACACCGTTCCCGCGTCGAGGCGCGCTGCGACGCGATGCGCACGGGAGACGTCACGGGTCTGCAGGCCGGCGGCGAGGCCGTAGGGAGTTCCGTTGGCCATCCGCACGGCCTCGTCCTCGGTGTCGAAGGGCTGGACGGTCAGGACCGGCCCGAAGATCTCTTCCTGGACAAAGGCCGATTGCTGGTCGACGCCGGTGAGGACCGTCGGGGCGACGTAGAAGCCCGGCCCGTCCGGGCACTCGGCGCTGGTGACACCGACCCCCTCGCGCCGGGCCCGTTCGAGGAACGAGACGACCTTTGCCTGGTGAGCGGGGCCCGCCAGGGGCCCGACCATGGTCTCCTCACTCAGCGGGTCGCCGACCTTGATCCGCGCACAGGCTGCGCCCAGCCGCTCGAGTACTTCCTCGTAGACGGGCCGCTCGACGAGAAGCCGGCTGCCCGCCATGCAGAACTGTCCCGTGTTGAAGGTGAACGCCTTGACCGCCGTGGGCACGGCGGTATCCAGATCGGCGTCGGCGAAGACGAGGTTCGCGCTCTTCCCGCCCAGTTCCAGGGTTGCCCGGGTGAGGGTCTCGGCCCCCTGGACCACGATTCTCTTCCCGACGACGGTCGACCCGGTGAACGCCACCTTGGCGATCCTCGGATCGCACACCAGCGCCTGTCCGGCTTCCGCATCCCCGGTGACCACGTTGTAGGCGCCGTCCGGCAGACCGGCTTCCTGGAGCACTTCCGCGAGCCGGAGAGCGGTGAGCGGGGTCTCCGCGGCCGGCTTGTGTACGACGGTGTTTCCCGCGGCAAGGGCCGCGGCGATCTTCTTGCTGGACAGTACGAGCGGGAAGTTGAACGGGGTGATCGCCGCGACCACACCGATCGGCTCCCGCCGGGTGTACGCCAGAGCGGGGGCGGCAGGCGAGCGGACCGCGCCTTCGATGCCTGCTGCGAGATTGCCGTAGTACTCGAATGTCTCGATCGCCATCGGGATGTCGACCCGCCGGGCGAGCGTGATGGGCTTTCCGACGTTGAAACTCTCCAGGAGGGCGAACTCCTCGGCGTGCTGCCGCAGCAACTCGGCGGCGCGCATCAGGATGCGCCCTCGCTCGCGCGGGCTCATCCGCGGCCAGGGACCTTCTTCGAAGGCCTTGAGCGCCACAGCGGCCGCACGTCCGGCGTCGCCGGCACCGGCTTCGGCGACGATCGTCGCCCTCTGCCCGGTCGCAGGATCGACCAGTTCCCGGACGGCCTCTGCCTCTGCCGGCTCCCATCGACCGCCGATGAACAGCCTGCCTGGGGCAACCGCGGGCCGGGCTCCCACGTGCATCGTCGTCACGTTGGGTCCTCCTCACTTCGAACCGAGGGCCAATCTCAGCCCCGGCGAGGTTCCGGGGATACGGGTAGAACCACCCCTTCGCGAGGTCCCGCAGGTCTACCCCCCATGACCGGGCCCTCGACGCGGGTGGGGGCTCGTACTGGCTCCGGCCGACCCGCGCGGTATGTACGCTCCCGATGGTTGCGTGGACAGAAAACCACCTGTTAGCGTCTTAATGTTCGGGACACAAATCCGCATCATGCGGCATTGGGTCAGTTCGGCCTCACATCTCACCCATTTACTCGGCACGGTATCGATGGAGGAAATCCGGGTGTCAGGACCCGGAGTGCGTCAGAGCCGCGTGGAATTCGGCTGGGTCGATCCGCCGAATTCGGGTGACGGTCGGGCTCTCAAAGAGAAGCTGGAATTCATGGTGGATGAGATAGCTGAGGGTGGTTCGGGAAACCTTCCCAACGCCGTCACGAGTTTTGTGGGACGCCGCAGTGAACTGGCGGAGGTTCGCGGGCTGCTGGGATCGGCCCGCCTGGTGACGCTGACCGGACCGGGTGGCGTCGGGAAGAGCCGGCTGGCGGTCGAGACGGGAATCGCGGCCCGTTCGGCGTTCCCCGACGGGGTCTGGCTGATCGACCTGGCGGCCGTCCGTGAGCCCGAACTCGTCGAGCACGCCGTGGCGACCGCTCTCGGGGTGGCGAATTCCTCGAACCGGCCGGCGGCGGACCGGCTGATCGAGTACCTGGGCCGCCGGCAGACGCTGCTGCTCTTCGACAACTGCGAGCATCTCGTCCAGGCCTGCGCCGTGCTCGTCGACCGGCTGCTGCGGGGCTGTCCACACGTCCGGATCCTCGCGACCAGCAGACAAGTCCTGGACATCATCGGCGGGGAGAACGTCTATCAGGTTCTGCCGTTGCCGGTCCCGGACCCCGACACCGAGTCCTCCGTGGAGGTGCTGTCCCGGTACGAGTCGGTGCGACTCCTCGTGGACCGCGCAAGGGCGATCACCCCCGGGTTCGTGGTGGACGACATCAACGGCCCGGCAGTGGCCCGGCTCTGCGCCCAACTGGAGGGCATCCCCCTGGCGATCGAGCTGGCCGCCTCACGGCTGCGATCGCTGCACCTCGACGCATTGGTCGAACGGCTGGCAGACCGCTTCGGGCTGCTCACCAGCGGGAGCCGTTCCGCACTTCCCCGTCAGCGCACACTCCGCGCGCTGATCGACTGGAGTTACGACCTGTGCACACCCGAGGAACAATTGCTGTGGACTCGCCTCTCGGTATTCTCCGGTGGATTCGACCTGCAGGCCGCTGAACACATATGCGCCGGCGACGGTCTGCCCCGCGAGCGGATTCTCGACCTCACGGATCATTTGGTTGCCCAGTCGATCATCCAGGCCGTCGAGGGAAGTGGGCTGTTGCGCTTCCGTATGCTGATGACCCTCCAGGAATACGCCGGAGAGCGCCTGAAGACGCATGAGAACGTGGAAACTGTGCGAGACCGGCACCAGGAATACTACGGAGCACTGGCCGTACAGGTGGCGGCGAATTGGAGCGGGCCGGGCCAGGAAGCCGGACTGGCCAGGCTACGCGCCGACCGCGGCAACGTGGAATCGGCCCTGGAAAGGTGCATCAGCACGCGTCGGACCCAGCGCGCCCTGTCCATGGTGTCCGCGCTGCGCCATCACTGGTGTGCCGACGGAGCGCTGAGCGAGGGGCGGCGCTGGCTCGACCTGGCTCTCGCGCTCGACGCACCACGACTGCCCGAGCGGGCCACCGCACTCTGGGTGGCGGCATGGGTCTCACTGCTCCAGGGCGACGACTCCGCCGCCGAGGTGCGACTGGCGGAATGCGACGAGTTGGCCGGAGAGTTCGGCGATCAGGTCTCGCTCTGTATGACGCGCTCGCTCCGCGGTACCGTCGCCTTCTTCCGCGGGGACCTCCGTGCTGCCCTCGGCCACTTCGATGCGGCCTCCGCGCGGCTCGCGGAGCAGGGAGATCTCGAGGGCGTCCTCTTCAACGGTTTCCAGACCGCCATCGCCCGGGCTCTGCTCCAGGACGACCAGGCCGAGCAGGCTGCCCGGCAGGTGATCGCGGTGAGTGAGCGCAATGGCGAGCATTGGGCCAGGGCGCGCGCACTGTACGCGCTGGGCCTGTACGCCTGGCTGAACGGCGACCCCGACCAGGCGAAGTCGGCGGCCCGCGCGGGTCTGCAGATCCAGCGTGGCTTCAACGACCATGTCGGTGCCGCGGTCATGATCGAACTCCTCGCGTGGGTCGCCACGACGAACGCGGAGTACGACCACGCGGCTCGTCTGCTCGGTGCGATCCAGTCGATCTGGGGTGTGATCGGCACGTCACTCACTGCCTTCGGACCGCACCTGGCGGGCTACCACACCCAGTGCGAGGAGGAACTGCACCGCAGACTGGGTGGCGCCGAGGCCTTGCGGGCCAGGCTTGACGAGGGCGGTCGTATGGACCGACGGCAGGCCATCTCCTACGCGCTGAACGGCCCCGAACCGGTGGCCACACCCGAACCCGCGACGACGGTCGAGGTGTTGACCCCACGACAACAACAGGTCGCCCGCTTCGTCGCCGAGGGCCTCAGCAATCGCCAGATCGCCGAGCGGCTTGTGGTGTCCACCCGCACGGTGGACGGACATATCGAACGGATCCTGGCGAAGCTGGAGTTCTCCTCCCGGGCGCAGGTAGCTGCCTGGGTGGCGGGGGCGGCGTCCGGCGTGCCCGCTTCACGCTGAAGGAGCCGAACGGCGAGCCGTCGTCGTGACGCCGCGGGGCCACCGGCCGGTCAGGCGCCGTGCGTGTCCTCGCGAGGACCGGTTCGGCCTCGCCGGTGCAGGGCAGCAGGTGTGCGCTCCAGCCGGTCCAGGACGGCTGGAGTCTCGGCGCGCTCGGCGTCACGGAGATCGCCGACGGCGTACCCCTCCACCTGCGCCCACAGGCCCTCGACCTGGCTGCACGGTCCCCGCTGCCCGAGCCGTAGCCGACGACGCGGCCCTGTTCCTTGCAGTCGGCCGACTTCGTCCGAGGTTTTCTGACCGGTGTGCTCTACCGCCCTCCCCCATGCATCTCGGCAGAGATCCTGTCCGCCGCCACGGTCAGAGCCGACACGATCTCCTTCACGCGGTCGGGGGAGTACCGCACGCTCGGCATGGACACCGACACGGCGGCGATCGTGGCACCGCTCGCATCGATGACTCCGCGCCCGATGGCGACGAGCCCTCGCTCGGAACGTTCGAGGTTGACGGCGACGCCACTGCTCCGGACGGCTCTGAGCTCGCCGCGCAGCTCCGCCGGATCCGGGCGCTCCTCGGACCCGGGGGCGGGTGCGTAGAGCGCGGTCAGTTCGTCGTCGGCCAGAGCGGCGAGCATGACCAGACCCCCGCTCACCTGGTGTGCGGGGAAGACCATACCCTCGCGGTTTCCGACCCGGAGGGCCTGTGTGCACTCGACCGAGGCGATGAACCTCGCGGTGCGGCCGGTGCGGATGGCGAGGTTCGCGGTCTCGTCGAGGGTGTCGACGAGGGTGCGCAGCGGGCCGAGGGCGGCGGTCCGGAGAGCTCCTACGTTCGACTGGGCCTTGGCGGCGATCTCCAGAACCGGTCCGGCCCGGTAGCTGCGGTCGTCGTTCTGTACCGCGAAGTCGCGGTACACCAGTGTGGACAGCAGACGATGGGCACTGGAACGGGCCACGCCGAGCCGCCGGGCGGCTTCGGAGACTGTGATGGGGCCCTCCACCTGCAGAATCACCGCCAGCTGCAGCGCGTGGTCCACACTCGTCACGCCGTACGCCGGCGGGCTCTTCATTGACTTGGCCACGACGACCGCCTCTCACCGTTTGTTCCGCAAGACAGAATCTACTGTTCCAGCCGAGGGTCTGCGGAGCACGGTGTGGTCATGACCGACCAAGACAGCGCCGTCTCCCCCCTCTCGCTCATCGCAGAGGACCGGCCGGACCAGCCGCCCGTCACTCCCGAACTCGTAGAGCTCTACCGGGGCTTCGAGAAGGCCCTCCTTGTTCCGCTGTGGACCCGGATCGGCGATCTGATGCCAGAGCACCCCAGGTCGAAGGCGCAGCCGCACCGGTGGGAGTGGAAGACACTGCTCGACCTGGCCGGTCGTTCCGGCGACCTGGTGCCGGTCGGCCGCGGCGGCGAACGGCGGGCCATAGCCCTGGCCAACCCGAGTCTGGGCGGCAGGCCCTACGCGACGCCGACCCTCTGGGCGGCCATTCAGTACCTGATGCCCGGCGAGAACGCGCCCGAGCACCGGCACACCCAGAACGCTTTCCGGTTCGTCGTCGAGGGCGGGGGCGTGTGGACCGTCGTGGAACGCGATCCTGTGCCGATGCGCCGTGGTGACTTCCTGCCGCAGGCCGGTATGAACTGGCACGCCCATCACCACTCGGCCGACGAACCCATGGCCTGGATCGACGGCCTCGACATCCCCTTCCAGTACGACGTCGAGGCGCAGTTCTTCGACTTCGGCCGGGACGAACTGTCCGAGGAGGAGCACGCGACGCCCGACCGATCGCGCTCGGAGCGGCTGTGGGGCCACCCGGGGCTGGCGCCGGTCTCGCAGCTCGGGCGCAGAGAGGGCACCGCCCTGCTGTGCTACCGCTGGGTGGACACCGACGCTGCTCTGACCGAACAGCTGGAACTGGAACGCGCGGGCCACCCCGGCACCGTCGGGCCCGGCCACGCGCTGGTGCGCTACATCAACCCCACCACCGCCGGCGACGTGCTGCCGACCATCCGTGCCCAGTTCCACCGTCTGGTCCGCGGCGCCGAGATCGCTCCGCGCCGCGAGACGGGTTCTTCGGTCTACCAGGTCTTCGACGGCACCGGCCGGGTGACCGTGGGCGACTTCTCCTGGTCGGTCCAGCGCGGCGACCTTTTCGTCGTCCCGTCCTGGCAGCCGCTGTCGATCCGGTCCGAGGCGTCCCCGTCCGACTCCGACTCCGGCGCGCTGGACCTGTTCCAGTTCAGCGACGCCCCCCTCTTCACCAAGCTCAACCTGTTCCGCACCCGTATCGAGGAGAACCTCGCGTGAAGCTCGCCACCATCCGTCTCGGTGACCGCACCGCCGCCGTCCGCGTCGACGGCGACACCCTCGTCGACCTCGGCCTGCCCGACGTCGGCGCCGTACTGGCAGCCCCCGGCGGTCTCGAAGCGGCGTCGGCGGCCGACGGCCGGCGATACGCGGGCACCGACGCCGAGTTCGCCCCGCTCGTCCCCCGCCCCACCAAGGTGGTCTGCGTCGGCCTGAACTACCAGAAGCACATCAAGGAGATGGGCCGGGACCTGCCCGAATACCCCACCCTCTTCTGCAAGTTCGCCGACACCCTCGTCGGCGCCCTCGACGACGTCCGACGCCCGGTCGAGACCGAGCAGTTCGACTGGGAGGCCGAACTCGCCGTGGTCGTCGGCCGCCAGGTCCGGCGCGCGAGCGAGGCCGAGGCCGAGGCGGCCATCGCGGGCTTCGGCATCCTGAACGACGTCACCTGCCGCGACTGGCAGTTCCGCACGCGCGAGTGGCTGCAGGGCAAGAACTGGGACTCCACCACCCCGCTCGGCCCGTTCCTCGTCACCACCGACGAGGTCGGCGGCCCGCGCCCCGCGCTCGACATCCGCTGCGAGGTCAACGGGCAGGTCATGCAGCAGGACAACACCGGTGACCTGCTCTTCGACCCGGTTCACCTGGTCCGCTACGTCTCGACGATGATCCGGCTCAACCCCGGGGACGTCATCGCCACGGGCACCCCCGGCGGCGTCGGACACGCCCGCAAGCCGCAGGTGTTCCTTCAGGAGGGCGACACCATCGTCACCGAGATCGAGGGCCTGGGCCGTCTCGAGAACCGCGTCGTCTCCGAGGGGGCGTGATGAGAACTCTGCCGACGACACTGGCCTGGGTGGCCGAGGGCACCGAACTGTGCCGCAAGGCCGTCGCCGACCTCGACAACGATTCGTACGGTGCGCCCTCGCTGCTCCCCGGCTGGACCCGCAAGCACGTCGTGGCCCACGTGGCCGCCAACGCCCGGGCCCTCAGGAACCTCATGCACTGGGCCCGCACCGGTGAGCCCACTCCGATGTACGGCTCGCCGGAGCAGCGCCTGGCGGACATCGAGTCGGGCGCTCGGCTGCCCGTCGCATGGCTCACCGCCTGGTTCGAGGAGTCGGCGCAGCTGCTGGCCTATGCGATGGCCGAACTGACCGAGGAGCAGTGGCGGGGGGAGGTACTGACCGCCCAGGGGCGGACCGTGCCGGCGAGTGAGGTCCCGTGGATGCGCACGAGGGAGGTCATGGTGCATGCCGTCGACCTCGGCACCGGCATCCGATTCGCCGACCTGCCCGAGGAGTTCTGCGCCGAACTCCGCCACGACATCGTCGGCAAGCGCGGCAGCGACAACGTCCCCACCGTCCAGGGCGGCGACGCCGACATCACCGCCTACCTGGCGGGCCGCCCGTACACCGGTGTGACGACCGGGAACGGCTCCCCGGCCGAACCCCTGACTCCGTGGCTGTGACCACGCGGGAGAGAGACATGAACAGCACAGACTCCCACCGCCCCGACGTCCTCGTCATCGGTGGCGGGATCGGCGGACTCTCGGCCGCGCTGGCCCTCACCCTCCATGGCCTGCGGGTCCGCCTGTATGAGCAGGCCCCCGAGTTCGGCGAGGTCGGCGCAGGCCTGCAGCTCGCCCCGAACTGCACCCGGATCCTGCACGACTACGGGCTCCTGGACGAGGCGGTCCAACTCGGCGTGCTGCCCGAGCACATGATCATGAAGGACGCGCTCGGCGCGGCCGAGCTGACCCGGGTGGACCTCAAGGACGTGGAACGCCGTTACGGTTTCCCGTACTTGGTCATCCACCGTAGTGACCTGCACGGCGTCCTCCTGCGCGGCTGCGAGCGGGCGGGCGTGGAACTGGTGACCGGCACCCGCTGTGTGAGGTACGAGAACATCGAGGGCGGCGCGCGCGTCACCTTCGCCGACGGCAACAGAGACGAGGCCGAGGTCGTCCTCGCCGCTGACGGGCTCCACTCCATCGCGCGCACGCTGCTCGTCGACGACGAGCCCGTCAACTCGGCATATGTCGCCTACCGCGGCGCGGTCCCCTTCGAGCAGGTGCGCGCCAACGAGGTGCACGAGAAGGACGTCGTTCTGTACGTTGGACCGCACTGCCACTTCGTCCAGTACCCGCTGCGTGGCGGCCGGATGTTCAACCAGGTGGCGGTGTTCCAGTCGCCGAAGGCCCTGGCCGGCGAGGAGGACTGGGGCACCCCGGACGAACTCGACCGGGCCTTCGAGGGAACGTGCGACCAGGTCCGGAAGGGCCTGCCGTTGATGTGGCGCGACCGCTGGTGGCGGATGTTCGACCGTGAGCCGCTCATGAAGTGGGTCACCGGACGCATCGCCCTGCTCGGTGACGCGGCCCACCCGCCACTGCAGTACATGGCCCAGGGTGCCGTCATGGCCATCGAGGACGGCTGGGTGCTGGCCCAGCACGTCGGTGCGCAGGTCGCGAAGCGGTCCGACGGCGCATCCGGCGTCGACTGGGACGCGGCACTCGCCGCCTATGAGGCCGTACGCCCCGAACACTGCCGCCGGGTGGTGCTCACCGCACGGTCGTGGGGCGCGCTGTGGCACCACGTCGGGGTCCGACGGGAGCAGCGCAATGCGGTGATGCGCTCCCGAGACACCTACGACTATGCCTTCATGGACTGGGTCTACGGCCCCACGGCGCTGACGCCCGACGAGGAGCCGGAGATGTTCACGTCCATCCCACTGGACTCCGTCGAGGTCTGAGACTCACATGCTTCGTGCGACGCGGGACACGGATTCCGCGTCGCACGAAGCTGTCGGTCTGCACTATGGGAAAGCCCCGGCAGGTTGCCGACGCGATCGGGCACGTGGACGTGCTGGTCGACTCGGCCGGCATCGTCGGGCCGAACAAGCCGCTGCCTCGCTGAACAATGATGTGACGATCCGTCAGGATCGTCGGCATCGGGTCAGCATTCGTTCAGCCAGGCTGCCCACAGATGCCCACACCTTGGAAACGCGGACTACCCCGGAGGTGCCTGGGCGGCAGCCTCCGGGAGTCCGTGGTCCGACTTCTCCCAGGTCAGCGCACCCTTCCCCGTGGTTTCAGCGGCACCGGTGGCAGTTCCGGTGCGGGTAGCGGGTCGCCGTCGTAGCCCTGTACCTCGCCGAAACGGTCGCCCTTCGTCCAGTCCTCGCGGGCCTGCACGATCTCGTCCTGAGACCGGCCGACGAAGTTCCAGAACATGATCAGCTCCTCGTCGAACGGCTCGCCGCCGAGCAGCATCAGGCTCGCGTCGGACTCGGCCCGCAGAGGCAGTTCGGTGCGGCCGCAGCCGAGGTAGAGCATCGAGCCGGGGAGGACGGGGACGCCGTCCACCTCCACCTCGCCGGACATCGACAGCACGCCGTACTCGAAGTCGGGCAGCAGCGGCAGCCGTACGTCCGCGCCGCGGGCGAGCGTGAGGTCGGCGCCCACGATGGGGGTGTACGCCGTGCCGGGCGAGGTGGAGCCGTCGAGGTCGCCGAGGATCACCGTGGCCGTGAGGCCGGGGGCCGTGACCGTGGGCAGTTCGGCGTGGTGCTCGAAACGCGGGTCGGTGTGCCGGTGGGCGTCCGGCAGCGCGACCCAGAGCTGGGCCCCGTGCAGATACCGGGCGTGCGCCTTGGGGCTCTCCTCGGAGTGGCTGATCGCCCGCCCCGAGGTCATCAGCCCCAGTTCCCTGGGCCGGATGGTCTGCAGGCTGCCGGTCGAGTCGCGGTGCAGCACCTCGCCCTCGTGCAGCCAGCTGACGGTCTGCAGACCCATGTGCGGATGCGGCGGGACCTGCATTCCGGGTTCGTCGGCGATGTCGTCGGGGCCGTAGTGGTCGACGAAGGCCCAGGCGCCGATCATCCGCCGGCCGAGGTTCGGCAGCAGTCGGCGTACCTCGGTCGACTCGCCGAGCTTCACATGCCGGGGGCTCAGCAGCTCGCGGACGGGTTCGGCGACGACGAATCCACGGCCGCCGCACACACTGGGCACGGGGGCGCGGTCAAGGTTGC
The DNA here is from genome assembly GCF_053592635.1 of Streptomyces sp. NPDC002623. Classification (NCBI taxonomy): domain Bacteria; kingdom Bacillati; phylum Actinomycetota; class Actinomycetes; order Kitasatosporales; family Streptomycetaceae; genus Streptomyces; species Streptomyces sp. NPDC002623. The sequence goes on from NZ_JBSFWB010000020.1 coordinate 155,773, forward strand.
TCATGCGGTCAACCTAGCGCTCCGGTGCGGGAGTGCGCTTCAGTCGGTGAGTGTCGCCACGAGTTCCGTCGTGGCCCGGACGATCTCGGTGTCGCGCTCGGTCAGCAGCTGGGGCAGCACGTCGCGCTGGGCGTGGACGGCGTCGCGGGCGGCCCGTTCCCAGGCCACGTAGTTGTCGGGATGGTGCAGCAGCTTGGGGTAGGCGACGGCGGTGGTCTCCCACTGCCGGGTGTCGGCGATGCTCTTGAGCAGCTGCAGGATCTGCGGGCGACAGGTGACCTCGGGGCGGCGTACGAGTTCCCAGAGGAAGGGCACCGTCGCCGCCGTCGCCTCGTCGACGATGAAGCCGAACTGACAGATGCGTCGGCGCAGTTGGCCGAGCGCCGAGCCGGCGCTGTCGGCGTCGCCGCGGGCGACCGTGGTGAGCAGGAACGGGATGGCCGCGGCGGATCCGGTGGAGTCCTTGATCTCGGGCCACGGCACGTGTCCCAGGGCTGCTAACGGTGCGGTTCTCTTCGTGGCAGTCATCTCAGATATCAGGTGTGGGGGATCAGGGTCGGTGGTGGGTCGGCAGCATGGCCCAGACGGTCTTGCCCACGGGGGAGCGGCGGGTCCAGCCCCAGTGCTCCGAGAGGGCCTCGACGATCTGAAGTCCGCGGCCGTGTTCCAGCAGGGCGTCCGCGCTGTGCGGGTAGACGGGCAGGCTGTCGCTGGGGTCGGTGACGGCGCACACGAGGTGCGAGCGGCGCAGGGTGAGCCTGAGCCGGGCGTGGAACTCGTCCGCCCACGGATGCGGGAGTCCGTGCAGGACCGCGTTGGCGGCCAGTTCCGTGACGACGACGACCGCGTCGTCGCCGCAGTGGCCCAGGGACCAGCAGTCGAGCGTGCGGTGGGTGAAGTCCCGTGCCTGGGCGAATCCCTCCCGGCTGCCCGTGAGGTGCAGGGCGGCCGTTCTGGGCGAGTCGTGCACCGAAGCGGACTGGTGGCTCCGGATCTGCGCAGGTGATGACACGGGGCAGCTCCCTGAGACGACGTCAGGACGGGGCGCCGGAAGTGCGGTTGACGGCATGGATATTATCCACGCTGACGGTGTCCCCGTGCAATTTCACGGGAAATTGCGCGTACGAGCAAGGAGGGTGCGGTGCCTTCAGTGCCGAACGGAGTGCGGGCGAGCTCACTGGGCGTCCGCTGGATCAAGAGCAGTCACAGCAACGCCGAGGGCAACTGCGTGGAGGTCGCGGCCCTGGACGGGGGAGGCGTCGCGATGCGCAACTCCCGTGACCCCGACGGGCCGGCCCTGGTGTACACGCCGGCCGAGCTGGCCGCGTTCGTGGCCGGGGCGAAGGACGGGGATTTCGACCACCTCGTGTGAAGGTCGCGTGAGGGTCGTGAAGTGGGCGCGTGAAGACCCGAGAGGGATCCGACGGGCGTCCGGCGGGAGCTCGATCGCCTTGCCGCGTGCGGCCGGAGGGCTTCGGATGCGATACTGCCGTCTGTCGTCTGCCGGTCCACGGGGAGTCAGGATGTCTCTCGAGTCGCCTCGCGTCTCCCGTCTCGAACCGTATCTGAACCGCGCCGAGCCCGCCCCGACCTTGCTGAAAATGCTGGTCGGAGTTCAGCTGGCGGGTATCCGGGAGGACTTCGGCCTCTCCCAGGACCAGGCGGCGCGTGCCATCGGGTTCAGCGCGGCGAAGCTGTCGCGCATCGAGGCGGGCAAGGGGCGCAGGCCACCCGTCGAGGCGGACGTCCGTGCGCTGCTGTCGCTGTACGAGACCGACGAGCACGAGGCGTCCGTGCTGCTGCGGTTGCTGCGGCAGGCGGGTGAGCCGGGCTGGTGGCAGCGCTACGACAAACGGCTGATGCCCGAGTGGTTCGATCGGCTGGTCGGCCTCCAGGAGGCGGCCACCGCGATCCGTACCTTCGAGATCCAGTATGTGCCGGGCCTGTTGCAGACCGCCGCGTACGCGCGCGCCGTCGTGGAGCGCGGGCTGCCGACGGCGACGCCGCGGGAGGTCGAGCGCCGGGTCGAACTGCGCACCAGGCGCACCGAGTTGCTGCGCCGACCGGACGCCCCGCGGGTGTGGGCGATCCTCGACGAGTCGGTGCTGCTGCGAGTGCTGGGCAGCCGCGAGGTGATGCGCGACCAGCTCTCCCACCTTGTGGAGCTGGCCGCGCTGCCCCATGTCACCGTCCAGGTGGTGCCGTTGGACGTCACGCACGCCTCGGCGCCGGCCATACCGGTCACCTATCTGCGCTTCGGCGGCTCCGATCTGCCCGACGTCGTCTATCTGGAGCAGATCAGGAGCGCCACCTTCCTGGAGGACCGGGACGAGACGGAGGAGTACCGGGTAGCGCTGGACCGGCTCGCCGACGAGGCCCTCAACCCACGTGAGTCCGTCGCCCTGTTGGAGACGGTCGCCCGGCAGCGCTACGCCTGACGTCCGTCCGGCCGGTGTCTAACCCAGCCGAGCCACGCCGCCGAACTCGATCCACTCCTGGGTGAGTTGGCGGGGCGCCACCTCGGTGTCGGGGCGCCAGGTGGAGACCTCCACCAGACCCGGGTCGAGGATCTCCGTGCCCTCGAACAGCGCGGTGACGTCCTTCTCCCGGCGGACCCGGCCCCAGTGGCCCTGGGTGGCCTTGTCCATGAAGTCGGTGACGAACTCCCGGACCGCGGGGTCCTCGCTGACCAGCTGACACATCACCAGACAGCTGCCGGGGGCCAGGCGTTCGGACACCCGGCGGACCACGGCCTGCGGGCCGTCGGTGTCGCTGTCGGGGATGCAGTGGAAGACCGAGTTGAACAGCACGGCCACCGGCTGCGAGAAGTCGATGAGGCGCTTGGTGTCCTCGTGCTCGAAGATGACCTCCGTCTCGCGCATGTCGGCGTGGATGACGGTGGTCCGCTCGTCCTGCTCCAGCAGCGCCCGGCCGTGCACCAGCACCATCGGGTCGTTGTCGACGTAGACGACGTGCGTGCTCGGGTCGATGCGCTGGGCGACCTGGTGCACGTTGTCCTGGGTGGGCAGGCCGGAGCCGTGGTCGAGGAACTGCCGGATCCCGTGCTCCTGGGCGAGGGTCTTCACGACCCGCTGCAGGAAGCGCCGGTTGTTCAGCGCGAGGACGCGGGTGCTGGGGACGACCTTGTCGAGTTCCTCGCAGGCGGCGCGGTCGGCCGCGTAGTTGTCCCTGCCGCCGAGGTAGTGGTCGTACATGCGTGCGGCTGTCGGGACCGCGGCGTCGATCGACGTGGACAGCGGCTTGCCAGGCTGCATCTCTTCCCCCAGTTCCCTGCCGTGCCCCGGACCGGCGCGGCCGCAACACATCCTAGGGAAACGGCAATTGACGACACCACCCCCGTGATCGACGGTTCCCCCGAAGGCGTCAACGCGCCGCCGCGATCTGGACGCCTGGTCCAGGCTCTGGACGTATGGTCTAATGACGGCATGGAATCCCAGGAATCCGAGCGGGACGCGATCCTGCGTGCGCTCACCCCCGTCGTCGACGGCATCGCCGCGACCTTCGGGCCGGTGTGCGAGGTGGTGCTGCACGACTACCGGCGGCCGGAGGGATCCGTCGTCGCCGTCGCCGGGGCGGTGACCGGGCGGACGGTCGGCGGGGCGATGAGCGAGATCGGCATGCGGGCCCTCGCCCGCGGCGAAGCCGCCGTCGACGAGCTGAACTACGTCGTCCGCACCGGCGCCGGAAAGCTGGTGAAGTCGTCCACGATGCTGCTGCGCGACTCCACGGACACCGTGTTCGGCGCACTGTGCGTCAACGTGGACGTGGGCGAGGTGGACCGGGTGCAGGGACTGCTGGCCGCGCTCGCGGGGACGGCGGGAGCGCGGGCCGACGCACCGGTGACCACCTTCGGCGACGACATCGACTCCGTCGTCGACACCCTGCTCGACACCCATCTGCTGCGCCAGGACCAGACCTGGGCGGGACTCGACCGGGCACGGCGTCTGGCGCTCTTCCGGAGCCTGGACGAACGCGGTGTGTTCGCCGTGCGCCGCGCCATCGAGCAGGTCGCCGCCCGGCTCGGCATCTCCCGCGCCTCCGCCTACAGCTACCTCTCCCAGGCCAGAGCCACCCACGAGGCGGCGGCGAACGGCACCGACGACACCCACCAGGGGGCCCACCCGTGACGACCACACCCGCGCTGCCGATCACCCTGGACGACGTACGCGACGCGGCCGCCCGGCTCAAGGGCGTCGCACACCGCACGCCCGTGCTCCGCTCCCGCACCCTCGACCGGATCGTCGGCGCCGAGATCCTGCTGAAGTGCGAGAACTTCCAGCGCGTCGGCGCCTTCAAGTTCCGCGGCGCCTACAACGCGGCCTCCCGGCTGACCCCCGGACAGCTCGCCCGGGGCATTGCCGCCTACTCCTCCGGCAACCACGCCCAGGCCGTCGCGCTGGCCGCGCGGGAACTCGGGACCACCGCCGTGATCGTCATGCCCGAGGACGCGCCCCGCTCCAAGCGCGCGGCGACGGAGGGCTACGGCGCCGAGATCGTGACGTACGACCGCTACACCGGCGACCGGGTGGCGATCGCCGAGGCCCTGGCGGCCGAGCGGGGACTGACCCTGATCCCGCCCTACGAGCACCCGCACGTCATGGCCGGGCAGGGCACCGCCGCGCTCGAACTCCTGGAGGAGGCCGGGGAGTTGGACGCCCTGCTGGCGCCGGTCGGGGGCGGCGGGCTGATCGCCGGCAGCGCCACCGCCGTGAAGGGGCTGCGACCGGACATCCGGGTCGTCGGCGTGGAACCGGAGGCCGGGGACGACACCAAGCGGTCGCTGGAGGCGGGCCGTCGGGTCGAGATCCCGGTGCCGCACACCATCGCCGACGGCCAGGCCCTGCACACACCGGGCGAGCTGACCTTCTCGGTGAACCGGCGACTCGTGGACGAGATCGTCCTGGTCTCCGACGAAGAGATCCGCGCGGCCATGCGGTTCGCCTTCGAACGCCTGAAGATCGTCGTGGAGCCGAGCGGGGCCACCCCGCTCGCCGCGCTGCTGACCGGGCGGATCGGCGCTCTGCCCCGGCGGGTCGGTGTGATCGTCTCGGGCGGCAACATCGACACCGCCCGCTTCGCCGAGCTGTGCGGCGACGCCGACGCCGTCTGAGCGGCCGGGCCCCGATTGGCGGCCCCCGCCGGCCGGGCGGACGATGGAGGTGCGGGGTGCGGCCCCCAGCCGGTGAGGTACCGGGCCGCCGGGGGGACCGGCCCCGGCCGCGGTGAAGTGCGGCCGGAAGGGAGGAGCGTCATGCTGGAAGTGAAGACGCTCGACAAGCCGGACGAGCGGCGGGACTTTCCCCGAGGGCATCTCGAAGCCGTCCACATGAGCGGACTCGACTTCGCCGTGGCGACGTTCGAGCCCGGCTGGCGCTGGTCGGAGTCGGTGGCGCCGATAGCGGGCACCAAGAGCTGCGAGGTCCACCACAACGGCTATGTCCTCCAGGGACGGATGCACGTCAAGATGGACGACGGCGGCGAGTCCGAGCTGGGCCCCGGCGACGTCTTCGTGGTCTCGCCCGGACATGACGCCTGGGTCGTGGGCGACGAACAGTGCGTGGTGTACGACTTCGCCGGCGGCATGGCGAAGGAGTACGCCAAGGCGTAGGACAGCCGGCCGGGGCATGCCCTAGACCGGCAGCAACTTTCCTACCAGCACGCCGAGTTGGTGAGCGTTGCGGCACTCGTGCATCGCGACCAGCTCGGCGTACTCGGGTGCCGCCGAGTCGCCCGTGCCCCACTGCGGACGCGGCTCCGGGTTCAACCAGTGGACCTGACGGGCCTGTCGGGCGAGCTGCCGCAGCGCCGCCAGGTTCGGGTCGCTCATGTTCGTCCGGGCGTCGCCCAGCACGAAGAGCGTGGTGCGCGGGCCGACCGCGGCGCCGTACCGCTCGGCGAACTCGCCCAGGGCGACGCCGTAGTCGCTGCTGCCGTGGTAGCCCGTCAGCGTCGACTCGGCCCGGATCCGGGCGCCAAGGCCCTCCGGGTCGGCCGCGCCGTGCGCCAGCAGCCCCGTCACCTCGTCGATCCGGTTGACGAAGGCGAACACCCGCACCTTGGCGAACTGCTCGTGCAGCGCCTGCACCAGCAGCATCGTGAAGTCGGAGAACCCCGACACCGAGCCCGACACATCGCACAGCAGCACCAGTTCGGGGCGGACCGGACGCCGGCGGCGCAGCACGGGCCGCATCGGCACCCCGCCCGTCGAGAGCGAGCCGCGCAGCGTGCGCCGCAGATCGATCGTGCCCCGGGCGGCCCGGCGGCGGCGCGCGGCCATCCGGGTCGCCAGCTTGCGGGCCAACGGCTGTACCGTGCGGCGCAGTTCGGCCAGCCGGTCCTGCCCGGCGTACAGGAAGTCGACCCGGTCGGCGGTCGGCGCCACCGCGCGCCGGGCGATCTCGTCCCGCCCCCGCCGCTCGGCCACCCGGCGCCGCGCCTCCCCGGCCGTCAGCGTCCGGAAGACCTCGATACGACGCCGGATCTCGTCCTCCAGCAACCGGTCGGTGAACCCGGAGGCGCCGCCCCCGGCGCGGATGTCGTCCCGGACCCGCGCCAACAGCGTCTGCGGGCGCAGCCGTTCCAGGGTCTGGTACGACGACCAGCCGTCCGCGCCCGGTGAACTGCCGTATCCGCCCAGTCCGTCGACGGCCTCGATCGCCATCCGGGCCAGCATCGCCTCGTCGCCCGCGGCGAGCGCGGCGGCCAGCCGGTCGCGCAGGTCGTCCCGGTCGCCGGGCTCGCCCCGGGGCGCGCCGACGCCGCGCGGGAAGTACAGGTCGAAGACGGTGTCGAACACCCGCCGTTGGTCCGTCGAGTGCAGCAGCGTCGCGGCCAGCCCCTCGCGCAGCAGGGCGCGGTCCGCGAAGCCCAGCGCCGCCGCGGCCTCGGCGGCGTCCACCGTCTCACCGGTGCCGACGCGCAGGCCGTGCGCGCGCAGCGCGGCCACGAAGCCGACCAGCCGGTCGGCGACCTCGGCGCTCACACGGCGTCCAGGTCGAGCTTGGCGCCGGCCTTGAGGATGTCGTCCTGGTGCTTGAGGATCACGCCCAGACTGTCCCGGACGACCGTCTCGTCGAGGGCGGTCGCGCCGAGCGCGAGCAGGGTGCGCGCCCAGTCGATGGTCTCGGCGACGGAGGGCGCCTTGCGCAGGTCCATCGCCCGCAGCGCGCCGACCACCCGGACCACCGACTCGGCCAGCGCCGCCTCGATGCCGGGCACCTTCAGCCGGACTATCCGCCGCTCCAGCTCCTCCTCGGGGAACCCGATGTGCAGGAACAGACAGCGGCGGCGCAGCGCCTCCGACAGCTCACGGCTCGCGTTCGAGGTCAGCACGACGAAGGGGCGGCGGGTCGCGGTGATCGTGCCCAGCTCGGGGACGGTGACCTGGAAGTCGCTGAGCACTTCGAGGAGCAGTCCCTCCACCTCGACGTCGGCCTTGTCGGTCTCGTCGATCAGCAGGACGGTCGGCTGGTCGCCGCGGATGGCGGTCAGCAGCGGGCGCGGGAGGAGGAACTCCTCGCTGAAGATGTCCGTGCGGGTCTCGTCCCAGGTCTCGTCGCGGCCCGCGCTGATGCGCAGCAACTGCTTGGCGTGGTTCCACTCGTACAGCGCCCGGGACTCGTCCACGCCCTCGTAGCACTGCAGCCGCACCAGCCGGGCGTCCGCCACCTGTGCGACGGCCTTGGCGAGTTCCGTCTTGCCGACCCCGGCCGGGCCCTCCACCAGCAGCGGCTTGCCGAGCCGGTCGGCGAGGAAGACGGTGGTGGCGACGGCGGGGGAGGCCAGATAGCCGCTCTCGGCGAGTCGGGCGGAGACATCGTCGACGGACGTGAACAACAAGACCTCCGGGCGGTCGGCGCGAACTGGGCTGAGCTTGATCCGCTCACTATCTAAGCGCTTGTTCACCGGCTTTGTCATCAGCCGCCGGAGCCGTTGTCAGTGGCGCGGAGTACGTTGCGATCATGGGTGTGTATCTGGTGAGCGTGAGCGCGGAAGACTGGTCGGCGCCTGGGGAGGACGGCCATGGAGACGTCGCCGCCGCACTGAACGAGGAGTTGGCGCGGCGCGGGCTGCCGCCGTACGAAGCGGGCCGGCCCGAGGCCTCGGGCTGGTTCGAGGAGAAGATGAGCCCGTCGATGGACGGCTTCGACGCGCTGTGCCGGGCGCGGCTCACCCCCGAGGAACACCGGACCCTCCTCGGCTGGACGCTGCTCGTCCCGTTCGTGCTGGAGGAGGGCATCGAGCTGCCCGTCGGCTCCGCGTACGCGGACGGGACGGTGGTCGTCGGAGCGCCGTACGTCCTCGCCCTCGCCGAGCGGCTCGCCGAAGCACTCGCCCTGCCGCTGGACCTGATACCGGCGACCTCCGGCAACCTCGAACTGACCCTGTGGTTCCTGGAGGGCGAAGGGGAGCAGGCCGCCGCGGCCCGACCGGGTCCCTGGGCCGAGGACCTGGCCACGGCGTTCTACACGGCGGTGTACCTGCGGGCCGCCCAGTACTCCCTGCGGCACGGCTGCGCGATGACCTACTCCTGAGGCTCGGCAGGCGCCACCAGGATCACTTCCAGGGTGCGCGGACCGTGCACCCCCTCCACCCGGTCCAGCTCGATGTCGCTGGTCGCCGAAGGACCGGAGATCCAGGTCAACGGGCGGGTCGGGTCGAGGCGTTCAAGAGCCTGGGGCACCGAGGCGACGACCTGGTCAGGGACGCGCACGACACAGATGTGGTGGTCCGGGATCAGGGTGATCCGGCGGCGTCCCTGGTCCGGGCCGCCGTCGAGGACGATCGTGCCGGTCTCGGCGATGGCGAGGGCGCAGCCGGTGACCACGCTCGCCACCTCGTCCAGCTCATGGGCCGTGCTCACGGCGCGGTCGTGGACCCGGGTGGGGTCGGCGGCCGACATCCACTCCGGTGGGAGCCCCGGCGGCACGAGCACGTATTGCGGCCCGCGCTCGGCGAGCAGCCGCATGACGACGTACGGCAGCTCCTCGTCGGTGGTGCGGTGCACGATCGCCCGGTAGTCCGCCAGGTTCTCCGCCAGCAGCTCCACCGTCTCCTCGACGCTCCGCTCGCCGTGCTCGCGCAGATAGTCGCGCGCGACGGCCTCCGCGTACGGAGGATCGCCCGGCTCCACGTCGGCCAGCGCGCGCCGCACCCGGCCCAGGATCCGCTCCCTGCTGCTCACTTCGCCGCCCCCTTCTCGTCGGTGCCGCCGTTCGTCCGCTGCCACCAGTCGCGGAACGGCTCCGCGGGCACGGCCGGCAGATCCCGGGTACCGCTCCACGCCCGGCCGGGGCCGGGCAGCGTCCGGGGGTGCAGGCGGCGGGTGCGGGAGGCCAGCCGCTGGCCGGTGCGCAGGGCGCCCGGGTGGGAGAAGGCCCAGCGTGCCGCGCGCATCGCCGCCCGCTCGGCCGCGTGCCCCTTGGCCGGCTTGAGGACCGCCTTGTTGCCCTCCCGTACCACCGGCCCGCCCTCGACGACCCGCTCCCGCAGGTGCACCAGCACCTCGGGGATGTCGATGGCGACCGGGCACACCTCGTAGCAGGCCCCGCACAGCGAGGAGGCGTACGGCAGCGAGGCGTCGATCTCGCTGGCGGTGCCCCGCAGCTGAGGGCTGAGGATCGCGCCGATCGGGCCCGGGTAGACCGAGCCGTAGGCGTGCCCGCCGGCCCGCTCGTACACCGGGCAGACGTTCAGACAGGCCGAGCAGCGGATGCAGCGCAGGGCCTGGCGGCCGACCTCGTCGGCGAGGGTGTCGGTGCGGCCGTTGTCCAGCAGCACCAGGTGGAAGGTCTGCGGTCCGTCGCCGTCCGTCGTGCCGGTCCACGTCGAGGTGTACGGGTTCATGCGTTCGGCCGTCGAGGAGCGGGGGAGCGTCTGCAGGAAGACCTCCAGATCCCGCCAGGTCGGCACGATCTTCTCGATGCCGACGACCGAGATCAGCGTCTCGGGCAGGGTGAGGCACATCCGCCCGTTGCCCTCGGACTCGACGACCACCAGCGTGCCGGTCTCGGCGACCATGAAGTTCGCGCCGGAGACGCCGACCTTGGCCCGCAGGAACTTCTCGCGCAGGTGCAGGCGGGCCGCCTCGGCGAGTTCGGCGGGCGTGTCGGTGAGACCCTCCGGGGCCGGCCGCCCCCACTCGCTCATCTCCCGGCGGAAGATGTCCCGGATCTCACCCCGGTTGCGGTGGATGGCCGGGACGAGGATGTGCGAGGGACGGTCGTCGCCCAACTGCACGATCAGCTCGGCGAGATCGGTCTCGTAGGCGCGGATGCCCGCTTCGAGAAGGGCCTCGTTCAGCCCGATCTCCTGTGTGGCCATGGACTTGACCTTGACGACCTCAGACTCGCCCGTCATCTTGACGAGTTGCGTCACGATGTCGTTGGCCTCGTCGGCGTCGGCGGCCCAGTGGACCGTGCCGCCCGCCGCCGTGACCGCCTCCTCCAACTGCACCAGATACCGGTCGAGATGACGGAGCGTGTGATCCTTGATCCGCTTGCCGGCCTCCCGCAGCTCGGCCCAGTCGGACACCTCGGCGACCGCCTTCGCGCGCTTGGCGCGGATGGTGTGGGTGGCGTGCCGCAGATTGCCGCGCAGGGTCGCGTTGCCGACCGCCTCGCGCGCCGCCTCCGGAAACGCCGGCATCCCGACGAACGTCCCGCTCACAGGGCCGCATCCCCTTCCGTGCTCGCCAGGATCTCCGCGATGTGCACCGGCCGCATGCCCGTCTTCAACCGGGTCATGGTCCCGCCGATGTGCATCAGACAGGAGTTGTCCGCCGCGCACAGCACCTCGGCGCCGGTCGACTCCGCGTTGCGCACCTTGTCGGCGCCCATCGCCGCCGAGACATCGGCGTTCTTCAGCGCGAACGTCCCGCCGAAGCCGCAGCACTCGTCGGCGCCGGGCAGTTCCACCAGCTCCAGCCCCTCGACCGCCTGGAGCAGCCGCCGGGGCCGCTCCCCGAGGCCCAGGCTCCGCAGCCCGTGGCAGGTCGGGTGGTAGGTCACGGTGTGCGGGTAGTACGCGCCGACGTCCGTCACTCCGAGCACGTCCACCAGGAACTCGGTGAGCTCGTACGTCTTCGGGACCACCGGCGCCAACGTGGCGGCCAGGGCGTCCCCGCGCCCCTCGGCCCGGGCCCGCTCGCCCATCCGCGGATACAGCTCCCGCACCATCGCCCCGCACGACCCCGACGGCGTCACGATGGCCTCGTACTCGCCGAAGACATCGGAGAAATGCCGGGCGAGCGGCTCGGCCTCATGGCGGTAACCGGTGTTGTAGTGGGCCTGACCGCAGCAGGTCTGGGCCATCGGGAAGTCGACCTCCACGCCCAGCCTGGTCAGGAGTTTCACCACGGCGCGGCCCGTGTCCGGATAGAGCGTGTCGTTGACACAGGTCAGGAACAGTGCGACACGCATCGCGGCTCCTAGCGGTAGATCATCGGATGAGTGCAGGGTAGACCGGAGCGATGGCCCGAGGGGAGACCCCGGCTCACCGGGCGGTGAGCCGGTCCTCCGCGGCGCGCCATCGCCCGGTGTCGCCCTGCGGCTCGTAGCGCGTCAGGGGCTGGGTGCGGGCGAGCAGCCGCCGGATGTCGGCGCGGTCGCCGACCAGCCCGTGCGTCCGGGCCTGGACGAGCACATTGCCGAGCGCGGCCGCCTCCGTCGGACCGGCCACCACCGGCAGCCCGCAGGCGTCGGCGGTGAGCTGGCACAGCAGCGCGTTGCGGGTGCCGCCGCCGACGATGTGCACCACGTCGACGGGACGGTCGGCGAGCCGCTGGGCGTCCTCGACCGCCCTTCGGTGGGCCAGCGCGAGCGAGTCGAGGATGCAGCGCGTGACCTCGCCGGGAGTCCCGGGCACCGGCTGTCCGGACGCACGGCACGCCTCGGCGATCCGCTCCGGCATCCGCCCGGGCGCCAGGAACGCGGCGTCCCCCGCGTCCACCACCGACCGCAGCGCGGGCACGGCGGCCGCCTCCCGCAGCAGCCCGCCCAGCTCCGGGTCCCCCCAGGCCCGTACGCACTCCTGGAGCAGCCACAGGCCCATGATGTTGCGCAGATAGCGGACCGTGCCGTCCAGCCCCAGCTCATTGGTGAAGTTGGCGGCGCGGCTGTCCTCGGTGAGCACGGGCGACGCCAGCTCCAGCCCGGCCAGCGACCAGGTGCCGGTGCAGATGTAGGCGAACCGCTCGCCGGTGGCGGGCACGGCGGCCACCGCGGACGCGGTGTCGTGCGAGCCGACGGTCGTCACCGGCACCGGACCGCTCAGCCCGGTCTGCTCCAGCACCTCCGGCAGCAGCAGCCCCGCCGGGTCGCCGGGCCGGCGCAGCGGGGCGAACAGGTCGAGGTCGATGCCGAGCCGGGCGGCGACGTCGTAGGACCAGTCGCGCGTCCGGGGATCGATCAGCTGGGTCGTCGAGGCGTTGGTCAGCTCGGTGCCCTGCTCGCCCGTCAGCCAGTACGCGAGCAGATCGGGGATGAGCAACAGCCGCCGGGCCTGCGCCAGTTGGGCCGAGGAGGCCGCGGCCGCCAACTGGTACAGGGTGTTGAAGGGCGCGTACTGCAGTCCCGTGGCCGCGTACAGTTCGGCCGCCGGAACAGTGCCCCACACCTTCTCGGCGACGCCCTCGGTGCGCGCGTCCCGGTAGTGGACGGGGTTGCCGAGCAGGGCCCCGTCGGCGTCCAGCAGACCGTAGTCCACGGCCCAGCTGTCGATGCCGACGGAGTCCACCGGGCCGGCCGCCCGCAGCCCGTCCAGCACCCCCGCGTACAGGGCCAGCACATCCCACCGCAGCCCCTCCGGCACCCGCACGGGACGGTTCACGAACCGGTGCGCCTCGGTCAGCTCCAGCGAGTCCGGGCCGACGCGGCCGACCATGACGCGCCCGCTGGACGCGCCGAGGTCGACGGCGGCGTACGACTTCACGGCCGTCACCGGAGGAAGGCGGCCGCCACACCCGCGTCGACGGGGACGTGCAGCCCGGTGGTGTGGGTGAGCTCGCCGCCGGTCAGCGCGAACACCGCGTTCGCGACATGCTCCGGCAGCACCTCGCGCTTGAGGATGGTCCGCTGCGCGTAGAACTCGCCGAGCTTCGCCTCCTCGACCCCGTACACGGCCGCCCGCTGGGCGCCCCAGCCGCCCGCGAAGATCCCGGACCCCCGCACCACGCCGTCGGGGTTGACGCCGTTGACGCGAATCCCGTGCTCGCCCAACTCGGCTGCCAGCAGCCGCACTTGATGGGCCTGGTCGGCCTTGGTGGCGGAGTAGGCGATGTTGTTGGGGCCGGCGAAGACCGCGTTCTTCGACGCGATGTAGACGATGTCGCCGCCCAGCTCCTGCGCGATCATCACCCGCGCCGCCTCCCGCGACACGAGGAACGACCCGCGGGCCATGATGTCGTGCTGGAGATCCCAGTCCTTCGCCGACGTCTCCAGCAGCGGCTTGGAGATGGAGATCCCGGCGTTGTTGACGACGAGGTCGACCCCGCCGAACGCGAGCGCCGCGGCCTGGAAGGCCTGCCGGATCTGCTCCTCGGACGTCACGTCGACCGTGACGGCCACCGCCTTGTCGGCCCCGCCCAGCTCCTGCGCGACGGCGGCGGCGTTCTCGCCGTTCAGATCGGCGACGACGACACACGCGCCCTCCGCGACCAGCCGGCCCGCGATCGCCTTGCCGATCCCGCTCCCGGCCCCCGTCACCAGCGCCACCCGGGTGGCGAGCGGCTTCGGCTTCGGCATCCGCTGAAGCTTGGCCTCCTCCAGCGCCCAGTACTCGATGCGGAACTTCTCCGACTCCTCGATCGGCGCGTAGGTCGACACCGCCTCGGCCCCGCGCATCACGTTGACGGCATTGACATAGAACTCACCCGCGACCCGGGCGGTCTGCTTGTCCTTGCCGAAGGAGAACATGCCCACGCCCGGCACCAGCACGATCGCCGGGTCGGCGCCCCGCATCGCGGGGGAGTCGGAGTCGGCGTGCCGCCGGTAGTAGGAGGCGTACTCCTCGCGGTACTCGGCGTGCAGCTCCTTCAGCCGCGCGACCGCGTCCGCCACGGGGGCGCCTGGCGCCAGGTCCAGCACCAGCGGGCGGACCTTCGTCCGCAGGAAGTGATCGGGGCACGAGGTGCCGAGCGCGGCGAGCCGCGGATGCTCGGTCCGCGCCAGGAAGTCGAGGACGACGTCCGAGTCGTCGAAGTGCCCGACCTGCGGCCGGTCCTGCGAGGCGATCGCCCGCACGTACGGCGCGAGCGCGGCGGCCCGCTCCCGCCGCTCGCCCTCGGGCAGCGCCTCGAATCCGGCGACGACGGCCCCGAACGGCTCGGCCCGGCCCTTCTCCGCCAGGAACGCCTCCGCGGTGCGGATGATGTGCAGCGAGTTGCGCTCGCACTCCTCGGAGGTGTCGCCCCACGCGGTGATCCCGTGTCCGCCGAGCACACACCCGACGGCCTGCGGGTTGGCGGCCTTCACGGCGGCGATGTCGAGCCCCAGCTGGAACCCGGGCCGCCGCCAGGGCACCCACACCACGGTGTCCCCGAAACACTCGGCGGTCAGCTTCTCCCCGTCGGCCGCGCAGGCCAGCGCGATCCCGGAGTCCGGGTGCAGATGATCCACGTGCGCGGCGTCGACGAGCCCGTGCATGGCGGTGTCGATGGACGGCGCCGCCCCGCCCTTGCCGTGCAGGCAGTAGTCGAACGCGGCGACCATCTCGTCCTCGCGCTCGACCCCCGGGTAGACGTCGACGAGCGCCCGCAGCCGGTCCAGCCGCAACGCGGCGAGCCCCGCCTCGGTGAGCGTCCCGAGGTCCCCACCGGACCCCTTCACCCACATCAGCTCGGCGTCCCCACCCGTCACCGGGTCGGTGTCAGTGCCCTTGGCGGAGGTGTTCCCGCCGGCGTAGTTGGTGTTCCGCGGATCAGCGCCGAGCCGATGAGAGCGGGCGAGGAGCGCGGCGGCTTCGGGGTGGGTGGACATGAACATTCCTTACTTCTGGATCGAGGGTGAGAGGAGCGCCCCAAAGGGGCGCGGGGCTGTTCTCGATTTGCGGCTCCGCCGCGGGGCGCGACCAGCCACATACGGCCCGCACCCCGCGACGAAACAGATCCCGGCAGACGCTCACGCCCCCCAACCGGCCTGTTCCCCACCAACCCGCTCAGCGACAACCTTCTCGGCCCACCCGGAACGGCGATACGCAGACATGGGCTCGGGGTCCACCCCCATCTCCTCCCGCACCTCACGAAGGAGCGGCCGCACGTCGGTGTTATATGCATCCATCACCACCGCATTCGCCTCCAGCACATCCCCGGCAGCCTGGGCGGAGCCCAACGCCGAGCGATCGACGAGCAGCGCCTTCGCCGTGGCCTCCTGCACATTCATCACGGACCGGATGATCGCCGGAATCTTCGCCTCGATGTTGTGGCACTGGTCGAGCATGAACGCCACCTCGGAGGTGAACCCACCCCCACGCACGACCTCGTACATGATCCGGAACAGCTGGAAGGGATCGGCCGCGCCCACCATCAGGTCGTCGTCCGCGTAGAACCGCGAGTTGAAGTCGAACCCGCCGAGCTTCCCCTCTCGCAGCAGCGTGGCGACGATGAACTCGATGTTGGTCCCCGGCGCGTGGTGCCCGGTGTCGACCACGACCTGCGCCTTCGGGCCGAGCTTGAGGCAGTGCGCGTACGCGGTGCCCCAGTCCGGGACGTCCGTCGCGTAGAAGGCCGGCTCGAAGAACTTGTACTCGAGCAGCATCCGCTGCCCGTCGCCCAGCCGCTCGTACACCGCGGCCAGCCCCTCCGCCAGCCGGTCCTGCCGCTCGCGGATGTCGTCCTGCCCGGGATAGTTCGTCCCGTCGGCGAACCACAGCTTCAGGTCGGCGGAGCCGGTCGCGTCCATGATGTCGACGCACTCCAGCAGATGATCGAGCGCCTTGCGGCGTACCGCCGCCTCCGGGTGGCAGATGCTGCCCAGCTTGTAGGCGTCGTCCTGGAAGGTGTTGGAGTTGATCGCCCCCAGCTTCACGCCCCGGTCCTCGGCATGTTTCGCAAGTGCGGAGTAGTCCTCCACCTTGTCCCAGGGGATGTGCAGCGCCACGGTTGGGGCCACGCCGGTGAACGCGTGCACCTGCGCCGCGTCGTCCAGTTTCTCCTGCGGGGTGCGTGGGACGCCCGCTTGCGCGAACACCTTGAAGCGGGTCCCCGAGTTCCCGTACGCCCACGACGGCGTCTCGACGGCCTGGGTCTTCAGCGCGGCCTTCACCGCGGAGAGGTCGGTCACTTCGGGCTCCTGAGACATCGGTCCGGAACAACTCCCGGATGAAACGATTCAGAACGGGAAGCTATGAGGCCGTCGAGGGAGTGTCAACCCCTGCGTCCAGGACCGTTGTCCGTGACCCCGGCGTGACCTTCGGCTATCGAAAAATTTTCGAGACGGACCCATTGACGTGACATGCCCCCGATGCCTAACGTCCCGGCAATCCAGTTGAAACCTTTCACGACGTCGTGACGGCCCCTCGGATCTCGGTGGGAACGGTTTGCGGACGTCGTCGAGGAGCCACCCATGACCCACCCGTCCGACACGGGAGCACCCCCGGTGCTGGCACTGAAGGACGTGACCAAGTCCTTCGGCGCCGTCCGCGCCCTGCGGGGCGTCTCCCTGGAACTGTTCCCCGGCGAGGTACACGCCCTCGCCGGCGAGAACGGCGCGGGCAAGTCGACTCTCATCAAGACCCTTGCGGGGGTGCACCGACCCGACGCCGGTCGGGTGCTGCTCGACGGTGAGCCCGTCGCCTTCCACGGTCCCGGCGACGCCCGCGACGCCGGCATCGCCGTGATCTACCAGGAGCCCACGCTCTTCCCCGACCTTTCGATCGCCGAGAACATCTTCATGGGCCGCCAGCCCCGGCGCGCCCTAGGCCGCATCGACCACAAGGCGACCCACGCGGCGACCGCCGCCCTGATGAGCCGTCTCGGCGTCGACCTCGACCCCGACCGCCCGGCGCGCGGGCTGTCCATCGCCGACCAGCAGATCGTCGAGATCGCCAAGGCGCTCTCCTTCGACGCCCGCGTCCTGATCATGGACGAGCCGACCGCCGCCCTCACCGGCAGCGAGGTCGCCCGTCTCTTCGGAGTCGTGCGCACCCTGCGCGAACAGGGCGCGGCCGTGCTCTTCATCTCCCACCGGCTGGAGGAGATCTTCCAGATCTGCCAGCAGGTCACGACCCTGCGCGACGGCGCCTGGATCGCCAGCGAGCCCATCGAGGGCATGACCGAGGACGACCTGGTCCGCCGGATGGTCGGCCGCGACCTCGACGAGCTCTACCCCAAGCAGGACGTCACCCCGGGCGAGGTTGCCCTGAGCGTGCGCCGGCTGACCCGCGAGGGCGTTTTCACCGACGTCTCCTTCGAGGTCCGGCGCGGCGAGATCGTCGGCCTAGCCGGACTCGTCGGCGCCGGCCGCACCGAGGTCGCCCGGGCGGTCTTCGGCATCGACCGCTGGGACGCCGGCGAGGTCTCCGTGGACGGCCGCCGGCTCACCAACGGCGCCCCCTCGGCCGCGATGTCCGCGGGCCTCGCCCTGGTCCCCGAGGACCGGCGCGCCCAGGGCCTGGTGATGGACATGTCCATCGAACGGAACATCGGCCTCACCGGCCTGCGCACGACCGTCAAGGCCGGTCTGATGGACCGCGGCGCCGAGCGCAGCCGCTCCCTCGACTGGGCGGTCAAGCTCCAGGTGAAGTACGCGCGGATCGCCGACACCGTCAACACGCTGTCCGGCGGCAACCAGCAGAAGGTCGTCCTCGCCAAGTGGCTCGCCACCGGGCCCAAGGTGCTGATCGTCGACGAGCCGACGCGCGGCATCGACGTCGGCACCAAGGCAGCGGTGCACCGGCTGCTGAGCGAACTGGCCGCCGACGGGGTCGCCGTCCTGATGATCTCCTCCGACCTGCCCGAGATCCTCGGCATGGCCGACCGCGTGCTGGTGATGCACGAGGGCCGGATCACCGCCGAGATCCCCCGCACCGAAGCCACCGAGGAAACCGTGATGGCCGCAGCCACCGGGAGGGCCGCCGCATGACGGTGACCACGTCCCACGAGGCGCCCGTCGCCGAGGCGCCGAAGTCCAGCGGCACCCGGCTGGTCGACCGCGTCTTCAAGATGCGCGAACTCGCCATCCTGGCCGTCTTCCTGGTGATGATCGCCGTCACCCAGGCCGGCAACAGCGAGTTCCTGTCCGAGCAGGGCATCAAGGACCTGCTGCTGAACGCGACCATCCTGGTGCTGGTCGCCACCGGTCAGTCCCTGGTCGTCATCACCCGCAACGTCGACCTGTCGGTCGGCTCCACGCTCGGCATCAGCGCCTTCGCCGCGGGCACGTATCTGCACGGCGGCGGCAACCCGGTGATCGCGATCGTGCTGGCGATCCTGACCGGCGTCGGCTTCGGGCTCCTCAACGGACTCCTGGTCAGCCTCGGCCAGGTGCCCGCCCTCGTCGTCACCCTCGGCACGCTGTACATCATCCGCGGCATCGACTCCATCTGGGTCGGCTCCCGCCAGATCACCGCGGCCGACCTGCCCGGATCCTTCGTCGACTTCGGCTCCGGCGGCCTCTCCGCCGTGCCCTGGCTCGCCCTGATCGCCGTCGTCGTCCTGGTGGCGACCGCCTACTACCTCAAGCACTTCGGCAGCGGGCGCGAGCTGTACGCGCTCGGCTCCAACCCGGAGGCCGCTCGCCTCGCCGGCATCCCGGTCCGCAAGCGGATCCTCGTCGCCTACACCTTCTGCGGCGGCCTCGCCGGACTGGCCGGGGCGATGTACCTGGCCCGGTTCGGCAACGTCGACTCCAGCACCGGAAACGGCTACGAACTCACCGTCGTCAGCGCCGTCGTGGTCGGCGGAGTCGTCTTCACCGGCGGCTCCGGCAGCGTCTACGGCGCGGCCCTCGGCGCGCTGCTCCTCACCTCCGTCAACAGCGTCCTGCCCGCCCTCGGCGTCAGCTCGGTCTGGGTGCTCGCCATCAACGGCGTGCTGCTCCTGCTGGCCGTCGCCGTCGACCGGATCGTGGCGCTGCGGGTGGCGTCCGCCCTGAAGAAGAAGTCGGCCGCCGCCAGGACTGCCACGGCCCCCGAGAAGACCACCGCCAAGAAGGGAGACGCGGGCCATGCCTGAGTCGCTCACCCGCGCCGTCCGCTGGGACACGGTCGTCGGCGCCCTCCTGATCGTCCTGCTGCTGTTCTCCTTCTCCACGGTCGACGGCTTCGGCAACGCGCTGAACCTGTCGTTCCTGATCGGCAACACCCTGCCGATCGCCCTGATCGCCCTGCCGATGACCCTGCTGGTGGTCTCCGGCGAGATCGACCTGTCGGTGGCCTCCACGGCCGGTCTGTCCGGCGCGGTCATGGGCGCCCTGTGGAACCAGGGCCTGACCATCGAGGCGATCATCCCGATCTGCCTGCTGCTCGGCGTGGTCTGCGGGCTGATCAACGGTCTGCTCGTGACCCGCCTGGGCCTGCCCTCGCTCGCCGTCACCATCGGCACCCTCGCCGCCTACCGGGGCATCGCCCAGATCGTGCTCGGCTCCGACGCGGTGACCGACTTCCCCACCCAGTACCTGGACTTCGCGGCCGGCCGGATCGGGGACAGCTTCCTCCCGCAGGCCTTCCTGCCCTTCGTCGTGCTCCTCGCGATCGCCGTGGTCGTGCTGCACGCCACCCCGTTCGGCCGCTCGGTGTTC
Source organism: Streptomyces sp. NPDC002623 (assembly GCF_053592635.1). Taxonomy (NCBI): domain Bacteria; kingdom Bacillati; phylum Actinomycetota; class Actinomycetes; order Kitasatosporales; family Streptomycetaceae; genus Streptomyces; species Streptomyces sp. NPDC002623. The sequence continues at coordinate 175,527 of NZ_JBSFWB010000020.1, forward strand.
GCCACCGGCGCCAGTGAGGAGGCCGCCCGGTTCGCCGGCATCCGCGTCAAGCGGCAGAAACTGATCCTTTTCACCGTGACCGGCCTGATGGCCTCCCTCACCGGAATCTTCTGGGCCCTGCACTACGCCAGCGCTCGCTATGACAATGCGACCGGCCTCGAACTCTCTGTCATCGCAGCGGTGTTGTTGGGGGGTATCGACTTCGACGGCGGTAAGGGCACGTTGGGCGGTGCGATCGCGGGGGTGTTCCTCCTGGGCGCGCTCCAGAACGTGATGAGCCTCGTCAATGTCTCCGCGCAGTCCCAGATCGTCGTGACCGGTGTGCTGCTCGTCGTCTCGGTGCTCGGCCCTCGGGTGGCTCGTCAGATTTTGGTCGCTCGGGCGGCAACTCGTTCCGCCGGATAGGGCGCGTAGGCCGGCCGCAGGTCCGTCGTGGCTGGTCGCGCCCGCGCGGCGGAGCCGCACATCGATACAGCCCCGCGCCCCCAAGAAATACGCCCTCACCTCACCTTTCTCACGAAGGAACCCCATGCGCAAGTCATCCCTCCGGCGTGCCTGTGCCGCCCTCGCCGTCGTCTCCTCCCTCTCCCTCGCCGCTACCGCCTGCGGCGGTACCACCAAGGAGGACGTGAAGAACGAGTCCACCGGATCGGCGGCCTCCGGCGGGAAGGCCGACCCCGATGCGGCCACCAAGAAGGGCCTGACCGTCGGCTTCCTGCCGAAGCAGGTCAACAACCCGTACTTCACCTCCGCCGACAAGGGCGGCGAGGCGGCCCTGAAGGAGCTGGGCTCCAGCTACAAGGAGGTCGGCCCGTCCAGCGCCACGGACACCTCGGGGCAGGTGTCGTACGTCAACACCCTGACCCAGCAGCAGGTCGACGCGATGGCCGTGTCCGCGCAGGACCCGGGCGCCCTGTGCACCGCGCTCAAGCAGGCCATGAGCAACAAGATCAAGGTCGTCACCTACGACTCCGACACCAACCCCGAGTGCCGCAACGCCTTCGTCTCGCAGGCGTCCGCCGAGGACCTGGGCCGCACCGAGGTGCAGCTGCTCGCCGAGCAGATCGGCTACAAGGGCGAGATCGCGATCCTGTCCGCCGCGCAGACGGCGACGAACCAGAACACCTGGATCGACTTCATGAAGGACGAGCTGAAGGACGCCAAGTACAAGGACGTCAAGCTCGTCAAGGTCGCGTACGGCAACGACGACGCCCAGCAGTCCTTCCAGCAGACCCAGGGCCTGCTCCAGGAGTTCCCGAACCTGAAGGGGATCATCTCCCCGACCACCGTCGGCATCAAGGCAGCCGCCCAGTACCTGTCGGGCTCCAAGTACAAGGGCAAGGTCAAGCTGACCGGCCTCGGCACCCCGAACGACATGCGCAACTACGTCAAGAACGGCACCGTCGACGCCTTCGAGCTGTGGGACCCCTCGAAGCTCGGCGCGCTGGCCGCGCAGACGGCGGTGGCGCTGGTCTCGGGCCAGATCACCGGCAAGGAGGGCGAGACCTTCAAGGCCGGCGGCACCACGTACACCATCGGCAAGGACGGCGTGATCAGCCTCGGCAAGCCGACCGTGTTCGACGCCAAGAACATCGACCAGTTCAACTTCTGAGCCCCTGTCACCCCCCACCGGGAGCGGTACTTCATGCAGCGCGTCTGTTTCCTGCTCAAGGTCCGACAGGACCGCCTCGCCGAGTACCGCGAACGCCATGCCGCCGTGTGGCCGGAGATGCTCGAAGCTCTCTCGGCCACCGGCTGGCACAACTACTCGCTCTTCCTGAGAGACGACGGCCTGCTCGTCGGCTACCTGGAGACCGAGGACTTCGAAGCCGCCCTCGCCGGTATGGAGGCCACCGACGTCAACGCCCGTTGGCAGGCCGAGATGTCCCCGTTCTTCGAGTCCCTCGACGGGTCCCGCCCTGACGAGGCGATGAAACCGCTCACCGAAGTGTTCCACCTCGCATGACAAGGGAGTCCCCCGAGATGAGACGACGTTCCCTCCTGGCCGGCGCGCTCCTCGGCGCCGCGGCGTCCCCCGTGCTCGCCGCAGGCACCGCCCGCGCCGCCGACCCCGGCCCCTCGGTGACCGAGAAGGCCACTTCCCGACTCGACGCGCAGGCCGTGTTCTTCGTGTCCTACGACGGACTGGTCAACAACAACTCGTTCCAGAAGAACGGCCTGTTGACCTACAAGGGCTACCAGTACGCCGCCTGGTACACCTCCACGAAGAACGCGGTCGTCGCCCGCCGCGTCCTCGGCGGCAGCACCTGGTCCACCGTCACCCTCTCCCACCAGCTCAAGGCCAGCGACTCGCACAACGTCATCTCCATGGGCGTCTCCAAGGTCGACGGCCGGCTCCACCTCGACATGGACTCCCACAGCGACGGCTTCTTCTACGTGAAGTCGACCGCCGGACTCCTCGACAACCCGGCGACCACCTCCTGGACCTCGGCCCGTTTCGGCGCCGTCCAGACCACCCTCGACGGGCTCGCGCTCACCTCCCAGTTCACCTACCCGCAGTTCGTCGCCACCCCCGAGGGCAAGCTCCAGCTCAGCTACCGGGTCGGCATCTCCGGCAACGGCCGCAACGCGCTCGCCGAGTACGACGGCTCGACCTGGACGAACCTCGGCGAGTGGACCAGTTCCACCGGCACCTACACCAGCGAGCACGGCTCCAGCACGGTCCGCAACATGTACCTGCACGGCATCGACTACGACGTCAACGGCCGCCTGCACTCGTTCTTCACCTGGCGCGAGCAGAACGGCGCCGTGATGTGCTCCAGCGGCGGCATCACCAACCACGACACCGGCTACGTCTACTCCGACGACCGCGGCCGGACCTGGCGCAACAACGCGGGCACCGCCGTCGGCACCACGGGCGGCTCCGACAAGGTGGCCGTCACGGACAGCGGACTCGTCGTGGACGCGCTCAACCCGGACCACTCCCTGATGAACCAGGAGAGCCAGGCCACCGACTCCACCGGCCTCCCGCACGCGATCATCAGCTACGTCCCCGGCCGCTTCGGCCAGTGCACCACCAACTATGTCAGCGACCGCACCGCCAACGGCCGCGCCTTCCACGTCCGCAAGAACTCCGCCGGGACCTGGCAGAAGACGGAGATCCCCGTCGTCCTCGGCTCCAGCCAGCGCACCAAACTGATCCTCGACAAGTACGACAACGCCTACGCGATCTTCCCCTTCGGCCGGATCGCCGGCGCCTCCAAGGCCTCCGGCCACACCGACTGGACGGTCCTCTTCGACGGCAGCGGCCTCAACGCCTTCGGCGAGGTCGTCATCGACGAACTGCGGGTCAAGGCCGACAACGTGCTGTCGTTCATGTACCAGGAGAAGTCGACCGGGACGACCCCGTCGGCGCTCCATGTCATCGACTTCGCACTGCCCGCATGATCCGTATCCACACGCGGACAGGGGCCCGGCGGGATGACGGTAATGTGAAGGCCGTCCCGCCGTGCCCCGTTCACCTGGAGGTCCCCGCCTGATGGCCCATTCGGTGGGTATCAAGGACGTCGCCCGTGCCGCCGGAGTCTCGGTCGGCACGGTGTCAAACGTCATCAACCGCCCGGACACCGTCGCCACGGAGACCCGGGCCCGTGTGCTCTCGGCGATAGACCGGCTCGGCTACGTCCGCAGCGAGTCCGCCCGCCAGCTGCGCGCGGGGCGCAGCCGGATCATGGGCCTGCTCGTCCTCGACATGGGCAACCCCTTCTTCGTGGACGTCGCCCGCGGCGCCGAACGGGCCGCCCGGGACGCCGGGCTCGGCGTGATGGTCTGCAACAGCGCCGAGAGCGCCGGCGAGGAGGCCGAGTACCTGTCGCTCTTCGCCGAGCAACGGGTGCGCGGCGTGCTGCTCACCCCGGCCGACGCCACCGGCCGCAACATCGAGTCCTTCCGCCGGCACGGCATCCCCTTCGTGCTCGTCGACCGGGTCTCCGAGGGCACCACCGAGTGCTCGGTCTCGGTGGACGACGTGGCGGGCGGCGCGCTCGCGGTCCGGCACCTGATCGACGCCGGACACCGCTCCATCGCCTATGTCAGCGGCCCGCCCGGCTTCACCCAGGTCCGCGACCGCCGCACCGGCGCCCTGAACGCGCTCGCCGAGGCGGGCCTCGGGCCGGAGGCCCTGCGCGAGCTGCCCACCGAACGGCTCGACGTGGCCGCCGGCCGGGACGCGGGCGCCCGCCTCCTCGGCCTCGCCGACCGCCCGACCGCCGTGTTCTGCGCCAACGACCTGCTCGCCCTCGGCGTCCTGCAGGCCATGTACGCGGCCGGCGTCGGCGTCCCCGACGACCTCGCCATCGTCGGCTACGACGACATCGAGTTCGCGGCCGCCGCGGCCGTCCCCCTCACCTCGGTCCGCCAGCCCGCCGTCACCATGGGCGCCCTGGCCGCCGAGATGCTGCTGGAGGAGACGGAGGAGAGCGAGAACGGGGTCGGCGTCGCCTCGCACCGACACCGCAGGGTGGTGCTCCAGCCGGAGCTGGTGGTGCGCAGGTCCAGCCTCTCGGCGCGCTGAGCGGCCGTTCAGCAACCGTTCATGATCCCCCGGGCTCCGGAGCCGTCCGGACATGTGCTGAACTGGGACGCGGCCCGCACACCGAGCGTCCCAGGAGACCCCTGTTGTCCCTCAGCTACCGCCAGCCCGGCGTCGTACTCACCGACCGCCGCTTCACCGTGCCCCTCGACCACGCCGACCCGACCGGGGAGACGATCGGGCTCTACGCCCGTGAGGTCGTCGCGAGCGACAAGGCCGGCCAGGACCTGCCCTGGCTCCTCTACCTCCAGGGCGGCCCCGGCTTCGGGGCCAACCGCTTCGTCGGCAAGCCGGCCTGGCTCGGCCGCGCCCTGAAGGAGTACCGGGTCCTCCTGCTCGACCAGCGGGGCACCGGCCACTCCACCCCGGCCAACCGTCAGACGCTCCCGCTGCGCGGCGGCCCGGCCGAACAGGCCGACCACCTCGCGCACTTCCGGGCCGACTCCATCGTCCGGGACTGCGAGCTGATCCGCCGCGAGGTCACCGGCGGCGCCCCGTGGACCGTGCTCGGCCAGAGCTTCGGCGGCTTCTGCACGGTCACCTACCTCTCCACCGCCCCCGAGGGCCTCGCCGCCGCCCTGATCACCGGCGGCCTGCCTTCCCTGGACGCCCACGCCGACGACGTCTACCGCGCCGCCTACCCGCGCATGGAGCGCAAGGTCGCCGCGCACTACGCCCGCTACCCGCAGGACGTCGAACGCGCCCGCCGCATCGCCGACCACCTCCTCACCCATGAGGTGACGCTCCCCAGCGGCTACCGCCTGACCGTCGAGGCCTTCCAGACGCTCGGCATCCTCCTCGGCGGCAGCGAGGGCAGCCATCGACTGCACCACCTCCTGGAGGAGGCGTTCGTCCCCACCCCGCGGGGGCCGGAGCTGTCCGACGCCTTCCAGGAGGAGATCCAGGGCCTCCTCTCCTACGCCGGACACCCGCTGTACGCCCTCGTCCACGAGGCGATCTACGGCCAGGACGGCCGTCCCACCGCCTGGTCGGCCGAGCGGGTGCGCGCCGAGTTCCCGCAGTTCGACGCCGCGAAGACGCTCGCCGGCGACGGACCGCTGCTGCTGACCGGAGAAACGATCCATCCCTGGATGTTCGAGACCGACCCCGCGCTGCGCCCGCTGCGCGAGACCGCCGAACTCCTCGCCGCCCGCACCGACTGGCCGCCCCTGTACGACTCCGCCCGCCTCGCCGCGAACGAGGTCCCGGTCGCGGCGGCGATCTACCACGACGACCTCTATGTCGACACCGCCCACTCCCTGCGCACCGCCCGCGCGATCCGCGGACTGCGCACCTGGGTCACCGACGAGTTCGAACACGACGGCGTACGGGCCGGCGGCCCCCGCGTCCTGGACCGGCTGCTCGCCCTGACCCGTGACGAAGCGTGATGTCAGTGTCACGGATTAGTCTTCAGGCATGACCGATTCGCCTGTCTCCCAGCTCCAGCCCATGCCCGAGGACTGGCAGCGTGCCCTGGCCGTGGTGGCGCATCCGGACGACCTCGAGTACGGATGCTCCGCCGCCGTCGCGGCCTGGACCGACGCCGGCCGTGAGGTCGTCTATGTGCTGGCGACCCGCGGCGAGGCGGGCATCGACACCGTTCCGCCGGCCGAGTGCGGGCCGCTGCGCGAGCGGGAGCAGCGGGCGAGTGCGGCCGTCGTCGGCGTCTCCACGGTCGAGTTCCTCGACCACCGGGACGGCGTCATCGAGTACGGGCCCGCCCTGCGCCGGGACATCGCCGCCGCGATCCGCCGGCACCGCCCCGAGCTCGTCATCACCCTCAACCATCGGGACACCTGGGGCGGGGTCGCCTGGAACACCCCGGACCACGTCGCCGTCGGCCGCGCCGTCCTCGACGCGGCGGGGGACGCGGGGAACCGCTGGATCTTCCCGGAACTCGTCGAGCAGGGCCTCGAACCCTGGAACGGTGTGCGCTGGGTCGCCGTGGCCGGATCGGCGACGCCCAGCCACGCCGTGGACGCGTCGGCGGGCCTGGAGCGCGCGGTGGGTTCGCTGCTGGAGCACCGCTCCTACATCGCCGCGCTGACCGACGAGGAGCCGGAAACCTACGTACGGGGCTTTCTGACCGGGGTGGCGAAGTCCGTGGGCGAGCGGTTCGGCGGTCGCCCGGCCGTGGCCTTCGAGCTGTTCAACCGGTAGACCGCAGGTCAGTAGGGTGGACGGCATGCGAGACACGACGGCCGACACGACCGCGGACCCGGCGGCGGACCCGACCGCGGACCGGGCGGCGGATCCGACCGCGGACCGGGCCGGACTGCGCGGCGACTGCGAGAACTGCTTCGGGCTGTGCTGTGTGGCCCTGCCCTTCGCCCGCTCCGCGGACTTCGCCATCGACAAGCCCGCGGGCAAGGCGTGCCCCAACCTGGGCGAGGACCACCGCTGCGGCATCCACGCACGGCTGCGGCAGAAGGGCTTCACCGGCTGCACGGTCTACGACTGCTTCGGCGCCGGCCAGAAGGTCTCGCAGCTCACCTTCGGCGGCCGGGACTGGCGCACGGCCTCCCGGGCGGACGCCCGCCGGATGGCCGACGTGTTCCCGGTGGTCCGGCAACTCCACGAACTCCTCTGGTACCTCACCGAGGCGCTCACCCTCCCCGCCGCCCGCCCGATCCACGACGACCTGAGCCGGGCCCTGGAGGAGACGGAGGAACTCACCCGGCTGAACCCGGACGAACTGGCCGCGCTCGACGTCCCGGCACACCGTCAGGACGTCAACGCACTGCTCCTGAAGACCAGCGAACTGGCCCGGGCCGGCCTGGGCGGGCGCAAGAAGGAGCGCCGGGGCGCCGACCTGATGGGCGCCCGCCTCAAGGGCGCCGACCTGCGCGGCGCGAACCTGCGCGGCGCCTACCTGATCGCGGCCGACCTCACCGGCGCCGATCTGCGCGGAGCGGACCTGATAGGCGCCGACCTGCGTGACACCGACCTGGCGGACGCCGATCTGACCGGCGCGTTCTTCCTGACCCAGCCGCAGCTGAACGCGGCCCGGGGCAGCGCGGGCACCAGGCTGCCGGGGTCAGTCACCCGCCCGGTGCACTGGACACCGCAGCTCTGAGGACGGCCCCGCGGCCTCCTGATCGACCGGCACGCCCGACGGCGTCGGCTTCGGCGTCGGCACCTGCGTCGGCGCCTGTGTCGGGAGCTGCGTCGGGAGCTGCGTCGGTGTGCGCCGCTCCAGGTGCAGCCGCAGCCCCTCCGGCATCAGCGTCAGCCGCTCCGTGACCCGCAGCCGGTACGCCGGGTCGGGCCGCAGCTCATAGCGGCGCAGCAGCAGCCCGAGCACCAGCGTGGCCTCGTGCAGCGCGAACTGCCGTCCGATGCAGGCCCGCGCCCCGGTGCCCCACGGCTTGTAGGTGTGCGGGGCCCGCGCGCGGACGGCCGCCGCGTCGAAGCGGTCCGGGTCGAACCGTTCGGCGTCCGGCCCCCACACCTCGGGGTCCCGGTGCAGCATCGCGGTGAGGACCAGCGCCCACCCGCCCCGCCGTATCGGATGCTCCCCGCCCAGCACCGTGTCCGCCCGGGCCTCCCGCGCGAACGCGGGCGCCGTCGGCCACAGCCGCAGCGCCTCGTCGAGCACCCGGCGGACGTAGCGCAACTTCGCCACCTGCTCGTAGGCCGGCACGGCCGCGTCCCCCCACACCTGGTCCACCTCGGCGCGGGCGCGGGCCGCGATCCGCGGGTTGAGGGAGAGGTAGTGCAGGGCGAAGGAGAGCGCGCCGGAGGTGGTCTCGTGGCCGGCGACCAGGAAGGTGATGACCTGCCGCCGCACGTTCTGCGCCGACAGCCGTTCGCCGGTCTCGGGGTGGGCGGTGTCGAGCATCCGGTCCAGCAGATCACCGGCCCCGCCGTCCGCGCCGCTGCGGCCGCCCTGGTCCCGGCGGGCCCGCACCAGGTCGTCGACGGTGCCGTTGAGGTACGCGATGTCGGCCTCGTTGCGCCGAGTGGCCCGCCGCAGCAGCGCGGGGGACGGCACCGTGTTGAGGCGCTGGGCGTAGGTGAGGGTGCCCACCATCGCCGTCACGAAGGGATGCGGCCGGGCGCGCTCGAAGGAGCCGAAGTCGTGGCCGAAGCCGGTGCGGGCGATCGTCTCCAGGGTCAGTTTGGTCATGTCGCCCGGCACGTCCACCGCCCGGCCCGCGGTCAGCTCCCGGTCCCAGTGGCCGGTGAGCCGCTCCGCGACGTCCAGCATCATCGGGTGGTAGGCCGCCATGGCCTCCCGGCTGAAGCCCGGGGCCAGGACGTCGTGCGCCAGCTGCCAGTTCGGCTCGTGGTTGTACGCCGTGAACAGGGCGTCCCCGACGACGGGCCGCAGATTGGCGATGCCCAGCCCGACGTGCTTGGCGAAGCGCGTCTCGTCCGCCATGTCGGCGGCCAGCGCCGCGCCCCCCACGAACACGAACTCCCGGCCGAACGCCTTGCGCCGGAAGATCGGCCCCAACTGTCCGGCGTACCGCAGGGAGTCCTGCAGGGGCGTGCGCCGGCTCGCGCCCAGGATGTCGCCGAGCAGCGGGATCCGGTGCGGCGGATGCGGAATGCGCTCCAGCTCGGGCCAGCCGAGCTCCGCGCTGCGAAACCCCTTCGGCAGTACGTCCCCGGTCGTCGTCCCCGTCTCCGCCATGACGCGATCTCCCTTGATGCAGCGGCAGGTTGAGCATGTTGTACGTGGGTTCAATAACGCGCCTCAGTCTGGTCCCGTCGTTGAACCGGCGTCAAGTAAAGTGCGGGCATGGCCGCGAACCAGGGGGAGCGCACCCGGCGCCGACTCAGCACCGGGGAACGCAGGGAACAGCTCCTGACGGTCGGCGCGCGCCTGTTCTCGGAGAGTCCGTACGACGACGTCTGGATCGAGCAGGTCGCCGAGATCGCGGGCGTCTCCCGGGGGCTGCTGTACCACTACTTCCCCACCAAGCGGGACTTCTTCGCGGCGGTCGTCGAGCGCGAGAGCGAGCGGATGCTGCGCATGACGGCGGCGGTGCCCGGCATCCCGGTCCGCGATCAGCTCGCGTCCGGTCTCGACACCTACCTGGAGTATGTGGAGACGCACGCGCACGGCTACCGCGCCTTCCATCGTGCGGACGCGGCCGGCGACCAGGCCGTGCGCAAGGTCTACCGGCGGGCCCTGCAGGCGCAGGAGCGCCAGATCCTGGCGGCCCTCGGCGCCGACCCGGAGTTCGGCCCGCTCTTCGGCGAGCGCCCCGACGTACGACTGGCGGTGCGCGGCTGGCTGGCGTTCACGACGGCGGTCTGCCTGGAGTGGCTGCGCGGTTCGGACCTGTCGCGGGAGCAGGTCCGGGAGTTGTGCGCGCGGGCGTTGTTGGGGGTCATTTCCCTACCGGGGTGATCTTCGGCGGGGGAGAATGGGGGATGACTTCCTCCGACTCCCCGGACTCCCTCGCGAGCGCCGAAGACATCCACGCGCATCTGGTCGAGCAGGTGAACTCGATGCTGAGACGCCTTGGCATGTACGGGGGCGGCCCTGATGCTGGGCGGCACCAACCCGTACTACGGCAAGACGCTCGGCTACTTCGGGCCGGATCTCGCGGAGCCGATGGTGTGGTTCCACCTCTGGAACGGCACGGAGCCGGACGGGGAGTGGCCCCCGAAGCGCTCGCAGCCGATCCTGTTCGCGGTGCGCTTCGGTGAGGACGGCCCCCTCGACGACACCTTCACCTTCACTCCCGAGGGCCGGCGGCTGATGCCCGGACCCGACGGGTGTGGCCATGGCGGTTGGCGCGGGCACGGATCTCCGATAGGTTAGGCAAGGCTTACCTAAGGAGGTTTGGGATGGGTGACAGCCAAAGCTGGGCTGCCGTGCCTGCCGCTGCCGAGCGGGCCCGTTCGGTGCTCGCGGCCTCGTGGTCCTGCGCGGTGACCGCGGACGGCGGGCGCGAGGAGTTCGTCGGTGCGCACACCGTCGACGAGGACGGCAGGGTGATCCTGCACGTGCCCGAGGACAGCGCCCTGCTCACCGCGGCGATCTGCGCGCCCCGCGGCGAGCCGTGCGCGGTGCTGGAGTTCGGCGACGTCGCCCCCGTCCCCGTCCGCAACCGTATCCGGGCCCGGCTCTGGCTGGCCGGCTGGTTCGCCCCCGAGGACGAGGCTCTCGTCTTCCACGCGACCCGCGTCGTGCTGAAACAGCCCACCGGCGCGGTCGTCGTCGGCCTCGACGAGTTCGCGCAGGCCGAGCCCGACCCCCTCGCGACCGCCGAGGCCCACTTGCTCACGCATCTCGCCGACTCCCACCCCGACGCGGTGGAGCGGCTCACCCGGCTCGTCGACCCAGGCAGCCTGCACGGCGCCGTCCGGGTCCAGCCGCTCGCCGTGGACCGGCACGGGCTGACGCTGCGCATCGAGCGCGCCCGCGCCCACGGCGATGTACGCCTGCCCTTCCACGCGCCCGCCGACGACGTCTCCCAGCTCACCGAGCGCATGCACGTCCTGCTCACACAGGCGGCCGCCGCCTCCTGCCCGCGCGCCCTACAGCGGCAGCGCACAGACGGCGACGGGTGACGCGAACGGCTCGCCCGCGAGCCGCAGTCCACCGTCCGCGCCGTCCACCCGGAAGACGCTGACCGTGCCGGAGCGCTGGTTGGCGGCGAACAGCAGACCGCCGTCCGGGGACAGGGCGATCTGCCGAGGGAAGTCCCCTTCCACCGGCACCGTGCCGAGCAGCCGCAGCCGGGCCCCGGCCGACTCCACCGCGTAGCGCGCGAGGGTGTTGTCGCCGCGGTTGGCCAGGTACGCGTACCTGCCGTCCGGCGTGACGGCGAACTGCGCCGGGTAGTTGGTGTCCGCCTTCGAGCCCGTGGACTGCGGCTTCCCGATCGTCAGCCGGCCGCTCGACGGGGCGTAGGAGCAGACCGCGACCGTGTCGTCGACCTCGTTCGCGAGGTAGGCGTACCTGCCGCCGGGATGGAACGTGAGGTGGCGCGGACCGGCGCCCGACCGGGTGTGCGCCTGCGCGACCTCGGTGAGGGTGCCCGCCGTGCCGTCCAGACGGTAGCTGTACACCGTGTCCGTGCCGAGGTCGACGGCGAGGACATGGCCGCCGTCCGGGGACGTGATGAACTGGTGCGCGTGCGGCCCCTGTTGGCCCGACCGGGGCGCCGGACGGCTGTGGACGACCTTGTCGGTGCGCTCGCCGAGCGCCCCCGAGGCGTCGATGGGGTGCACGGCCACGCTGCCCGAGCCGAAGTCGGCGCTCAGCAGCCACCGGCCGCTCGGATGGACCGACACCTGGCAGGTGTGCGCCCCGCCCGTGGCCCTGCTGCCCAGCACCTTCTGATCCGACAGCCGTACGGCGGTCACGGCGCCGCGCTCGCGTTCGTTCGCCGCGTACAGCGTTCTGCCGTTCGGGTGCACCGCGAGATACGACGGGTCCGGGACGCCGGTGATCGTGCCCCGGCCGGTGATCCGCCCCGACGCCGAGTCGTACGAGGCGACGCCGATGCCCTTCCCGCCGCCCTCGGCGGAGGTGTACGTACCCAAGTAGAGAGGGCGGGGGCCGGAGAGACTCCGCGAGGCGGACGGCGACGGCTCCGGCGACGCGGACGACGACGGGGACGACGACGGCTGCTGCGGCGCGCCCTGCTGGGCGTCCCGCGCCTCCTGGGCCTCCCGGGTTCCCTGGGCAGCGGATGAGTCGCCCTCGTCGCCGCACGCGGCCAGGGCCGAAGCCGCGGCCGCGCCGCCGAGCAGTCCGACGAAACGGCGCCTGCTCAGGCCGCCGCACGCCGCTTCCGTCCCACTGCCCATTGCCGGCACCTCAGGTCGTCGTCCGTCTCCGCCGTGACTGCCACTTTGACCCGGACCGGCCGTCGAACGCAAAAGCGGAACCCCCCCCCGGGCGGGGGAGCCGGGGGAGCGGAGCTACCAGTCGCCGTCCTCCACCGGCTTCCCCGGTGCGTCCTTCAGAGGGTGGACCTGGCCGGGGGCGGGCGGCTGCCACGGGTCGAGATCGGCGCCGAGCCAGTCGCCGACCGGCTGCACGTCCGCCAGGGCGTCGCTGGGAGCGACGTCGTGCGCGTCGTTGTCGTAGTAGTCGTACCAGGGCAGCCCGGCCGCGGTGTACGCGGCGCGGTCCACCGGAGAGGCCGGAGGCTCCTCGCCGGTGATGCGACGCCACTCCGGGGGCGTCACGAGATGCACGAAGACCCGGGCGGCGGGCCCGTCGGTGTAGTCCGCGACCGGACGGACGTCCTTGTAGACCTCCTGCCGCATCGAACCGCCCACCCCCAGGCCCATCGCCGCGGCCGCCCGGGCCCGGGGCGCGCCGCCCGGAGCGGGGGCGGCGGCGGGCATCATCGGGGCCGCGCCGGGCGCGGGCGGCGGGGCGCCGTAGCCGGCGACCCGCACCGACTTCACGCTGCTCGTCTCCAGGGCGCGGCGGCGCTCCGCCTCCAGCCACTCGGCGCGCTTGCGCTCGTTCAGCGGGAACGACTGCAGCTGGACCCCGCCCCAGACCTCCTCGCCGGTGACCTGGCCCTCCACGGTCGCCCCCAGGCCCAGCGGCACCGCCACGAACTGGCGCACCGTGCCCCGGCCCGAGTTGATGCCGTCCAGCCAGGGCTGACGGGGCAGCGTGACGTAGTTCTGCGGATCACGGGAGAGCCGGTCGCTCCACGGCTTGCCGGAGACCGCGCACACCTTGCCCGCTCCGACCTGCAGCGCGGCCGGCTCCGTCGAGCCCCCGAAGCTCAGCCACATCGCCTCGCGCAGACACATCGGCAGCATCACCCCACCGCGCGCCAGCCAGTCGGCGGGCACCGTGTCGGGGTGGTCGGAGACCCGCCGCACCGGGAACGTGCCGAGGCCCGGCGGCAGGTCGTGCGTACCGCTCTCCGGCAGCCGCAGGGTCCGCATGAACCGCACCGCCACCCCGCCCGGCAGCCGCAACGTGTCCCCGTCGATCCGTACGGTGGTCCCGGTCATCGGCCCGCTCCCTCGCGTCGCGCGCCGGCCCCGCCCGGCGCTCCCTCACTGAAAACGCCCGCCGATCCCCGTACGGTTCCGCCACAGCTGCTCCTGAACGCCCAGGCGCTCGCGCAGCCGGGTCAGCCGCGGCATCCGTTCGCGCTGCTCCCGTGAGACGAGGTCCAGCTCCTCCAGGAGCCGGCGGGAGCGGTGCTCGGTGTCGAGCTCGTCGATGATGCGGTTGACCTCGGTCAGCGCCGCGCCGTGCAGCTGCCACTGGCGGGCGTCGTGCTGGAGCTGCTCCAGCAGCAGTTGGGCGAGCTTGTCGCGGGTGGCCGCGGCCTGTCGCAGCTCGGCGCTGAGCCGGGCCTCGGCGGCGTCCGCGTTGAGGCTGACGGACGTGGTCACCAGCACCCCGAAGCTGACCACCGCGTCGGCGATCTCCGACAGCAGCCGCTCCACGGTCTCGCCGATCTCGGGCGGGAACAGCGGCTGCGGCTCGCGCTCCTTGGCGAGGTCGGTGAGGGTCCGGGCGAGCACCCGCAGCACGACCGTGCAGATCTCCAGCGTGTCCAGACCGGTGCGCAGCACCACCCGGTGCAGCAGCCCCTCCCGCACCCGCGGGTTGAGCCGCAGGCTGTCCTCGGCCTGCCGCAGGGCCGCGTCCACCGACACGATGTCGTGGTCCAGCCGGCGGGCCTCGTGCAGCCGGGCGGCCGCCTGCTCGAACGGCGTGCGTCCGGCGGCCTCCTCGCCGATGCGCAGCATCAGCTGCCGCAGCCGGCGGGCCAGTCCCTCGATCGACTCGCCCGCCTCCTCCACCCACACGGGAGGCGGCAGCAGCACATTGGTGCCGAGCCCGACGACCGCGCCGATCAGCGTCTCCACCACCCGCGCCCACGCCGTGTCGCCGACGGTGGTGACCCCCAGCACCAGCATGGCGCTGATCGCCACCTCGGGGACGTACTCGTCGACCCGCACCAGATGTCCCACGGCCAGCGAGGCGATGATCAGCAGCGCGAGGCTCCACCAGGTCAGACCGACCAGCAGGCTGAAGGCGATGGCGACGAGCACGCCGGCCACCACCGAGTTCACCCGGCGGACCCCGTTGGTGAGCGTCGCGTACAGGGTGACCTGGACGACCAGCAGCGCCGTCAGCGGCGCGGTCAGCGGCAGCGCCTCGGGGCTCAGGCGCAGCGCGATGACATACGCGACCGTGGCCGCGGCGGCGGACCGCAGCGCCTGGACGACACTGGGCTCCCGGTAGCGCCGGGCCAGCCGCACGAGGGGCGCCGCACGCTCACGTACATCTCGCATCGCCAGTCCCGTTCCCTTTCCCCGGCAGCCTCGAACGTCTCTTCACCACCTCGCGGGACCCGACGGACCATCGGCTGCATCGAGGACCGGAACTGTCCGCGAGCGAGCCTAGATCGTTCTCACCTGCCGGGGAAGACACCGGGCGCACGCGGGCGCGAAGGGAATCCCCCGTGCTCACGCCCGGGCTGCCCGCACCCCCGGACGGTGGATCACAGGATGGTGTGCCGGGCGCCGGGGCGGCACGCTCGGAGCATGAAACGTCACCGGACCGGCATCGCCGCCGGCATCGGCATCGGCATCGTCCTCTCCCTCCTCGGCACCCTCTCCGTCGCGGCCGTCGCCGCGCCGGCCTCCGCCTCCGCCACCACCGCCTCCGTCACCACCGCTTCGGACGACGCGGGCGTCGTGACGGCCCTCGACCGCGGCGCCCACCCCCTGCGCACCGTCGAGCCCGGCGGCGACACCGGCGATCTGCGCGCCCTGGACCGGATGATCGGCGACGCCCAGGTCGTCGGGCTGGGCGAGGCCACCCACAGCTCACACGACTTCTTCGCCCTCAAGGACCGCGTCTTCCGCCACCTCGTCGAGGAGAAGGGCGTGCGCACCTTCGCCCTGGAGGGCAGCTGGAGCACCGGACGGCGCCTGGACGACTACGTCCTGCACGGCACGGGCGACCCCGGGCGCATCATGAGCGACGAGTTCCAGAGCGAGTACCTCTGGTGGAACAACGCCGAGTACCTGCGGCTCGTCGAATGGATGCGGGCGTACAACGTCCGCCATCCGGGGGACCCGGTCCGATTCATGGGCGACGACTTCGCCTGGACCGGCCCGGAACTCTACGACGACGTCACCCGGTACGTGGCCGACGCCCACCCGGAGCTCACGAGCCGCCTCGACGCCCTCTACCGCGGTCTGCGGCCCACCGTGACGGTCGAGACGTACATGGTGGGCTCCTACAACCAGCCGCTCGCCGAGCGCCGGGAGAAGGCCGAGCGCACCGCCGAGGCCCTGGAACTGCTGCGCGGGCAGGCGCCGGGCGCGGACCGCGAGGCGTACGACCGGGCCGTGCAGCACGCGGCGGTCATCGACCAGACGGCCCGCTGGTACGCGTTCGACTTCGCGGACCCGGAGCAGAACGCCGCCTCGCTGCTGTGGCGCGACCGGACGATGGCCGAGAACGTCCTGTGGTGGCGGGAGCACACCGGCGCCAAGGTGCTGGTGTCGGCGCACGACGCCCACGTCGGCTACGAGAGCTTCGACCCGGCCACCTATCCCCGGATGCAGGGCGCGTTCCTGCGCGACCGGCTGGGGGCGGGCTATGTGAGCGTCGGGGTCACCTTCGACCAAGGCTCGTTCAACGCCCTGGACGCCGACCAGAACCTGCGGACGTGGACGCTGGGCCCGGCCGGGCCGGGCACCGCCGAGGCCGTGCTGGACCAGGTCAGGTACCGGGACTACGTCGTCGACCTGCGGACGGTGTCGTCACCGGCCCGGGAGTGGCTGGACGCCGTGCGGCCGGTGCGGTTCTTCGGCACCGACTACCCGGGACCGGAGTTCAGGATCGCCCTCGGCCGCAGTCACGACGTCCTGATCCATCTTCACCGGGTGGAGGCGGCCCGGCTGCGCGACCGGTAGCCGGCGACCTTCGCCTGGTTGCCGCAGCGGTCCATGGAGCACCAACGGCGGCGGCGGGCCTGGGAGTCGTCGAGGAACATCAGGGAACAGTCCGGGTTCTCGCACTTCTTGACCCGCTCCAGCAGCGGACCGCGCACCAGCAGGACGGCGTCCCGGGCCACCGTCGACAGGGCCGCCCGGGCCGGGTGCCGCGCGGTCCAGGACGGGTCGCCCAGCCGGGGTGCGAGGTCGGGCCGGGCGGCCGCCGCGTTGACCCGCTCGACGTCGGCCGGCTCCGGCTGCCGCCCGGCCAGCGCGGCGCGGACCAGCCCGTACACGGCCTCGCGCAGTCCGCGGGCGTCCGTGAGCTCCCGGGCGTGCCCGGAGCACGGCACGAGTCCCGCCGGGCCCGCGAGCCCGAGGTACGGCCGCCGGCCCGCCGGCACCGGGTAGGGCCGCCGGTCCACCGGCACCGGGTGCGGCCGCCGGCCCGCCGGCACCGGGTAGGGCCGCCGGTCCACCGGCACCGGGTGCGGCCGCCGGCCCGCCGGCACCGGGTAGGGCCGCCGGCCCACCGGCACCGGGTGCGGCCGCCGGCCCGCCGGCACCGGGGAGGGCCGCCGGCCCCCCGGCACCGGGTCGGGCCGCCGGTCCACCGGCACCGGGTGCGGC